>CAZWKK010000005.1:0-26082 GCA_964634855.1 uncultured Anaerolinea sp. | reverse complement strand
CGGTCACTGCCCAATTGAGCTGAATACAGGTCCAATTGCGTGGGGGCTCCCCAGCGAAGCACAACGTCAGAATTGGCTGTGTCTAACTGGTCGGTCGGTACCAGGTGGGTGATGAGATGCACATCTTCCAGGGCGTCAGCGCAGGTGCTGATGGCTGGTTCCAACCAGGTGAGCGAAGGGGTGTATTCAACATTGATGGTTTGCAGGACCCCTGCCGAAGTTGCGGCTGGTTGGGCAGTACCCGCGATCAAAGTCGGCTGGGAGGCGGTAGGTTCGATCATGGCTGCAGAAGCACTTCCGGAGCGAATGGCGCCAACCAGCAGGACCAATGAGGCGAATACGACGCAATAAACAGCAAACACCCAAAATTTCTGGCGCTTAATAAAGGAAAGCAGCCAGTGAATGGATAAGTACCCCACGATGGCTGCTACTACAAAACCGGCTGCCAGGACGGGCAAGAAACTGCTCAGGTTGGGAACATCGGCAAGGTCTTTGATACTGACAAGACCTGCACCCAACATCACAGGGATGGACATAAGGAAGCTAAAGCGGGCAGAGGTGGAACGGTCAAAGTTGCGCGTCATGCCACCGGTGATGGTGGAACCTGAACGAGAAATGCCAGGGAAGAGCGAAAGGCCTTGGAATGCACCAATCCAGAGCGCGTCTACCCAGGTCATATCTTCCTGAGAGCGATTACGCTTGCTCACCAGGTCAGAGATCACCAGTAGTGCAGCTGTTCCAAATAGGAGCAGGGCGGTTATGGTGGGGCTGGCAAAAACTGCTTCAACCTGAGATTTGATGGTAACGCCCAGAATGCCGGCAGGAATGGAAGCAATAATCAGATACCATCCCAAGCGGGCTTGCGGGTCTTTGAAAGGCTCTTTGTTGACCAACCCTTTGAAGAAGGCCTTGATTATATTCATCAGGTCATTCCAGAAGTAGATGATCACCGCCAGGAGGGTACCCAACTGGACAAGCACATCGAAGGGGAAGATCTGTTCTTGAGGAAAATTCCAGTTGAAGAGATAGGGGACAAGTACCAGATGAGCAGAACTGGAAATGGGCAAAAATTCGGTAAGTCCCTGAATGATGCCTAATATGATCGATTGAATGAAGGTCATGGTTTTACCTGTTTGGTACGGGGTTGGTATTTTGCCAGAAAATCGCTAGCGAAATCGCCAAATTGATTTTGCTGGATCATGAGGCGTGATCTTTGAACGAGCGAGATGAGAAAACGAATATTATGGATCGAAATCAGCGTGGCAGCCAGCATCTCTTTGGCGACGATGAGATGGCGGATATAGCCGCGAGCAAAGTTACGGCAGGCGTAGCAATCGCAGGTTTCGTCAATGGGACCGTGATCGTGTGCGAATGTAGCATTCATCAAGTTGATACGTCCGGTGGGAGTAAAGGCAGCCGAGTGGCGAGCCAGACGGGTGGGGAGTACACAATCAAAGATATCTACCCCGCGTAAAATGCCATTGATCAGATCTTCAGGTGAGCCAACGCCCATCAGATAGCGGGGTTTGTTCTCTGGCAGAATGGCATTGACCACATCCAGCATGTCGTTCATTTCTTGCTTGGACTCACCCACAGAAAGACCGCCAATGGCGTGGCCCGGAAAACCGAGAGACGAAATGAAGTTGGCTGATTGGGTACGCATTTCGGGGGAGACGCCCCCTTGAACAATGCCAAACAAAGCCTGGTCGGGTCTTGATTTGGCTTTTAAGCAACGCTCTGCCCAGGCGTGGGTACGGCGCATCGAATCCTTGATGTAGGCTGCATTGTTGGGGTCGGCGCATTCATCAAATGCCATGATGATATCGGCGCCCAATTTTTCCTGGATCTGGATGGAGCTTTCAGGCGTGAAGCGGTGCATGGAGCCGTCGATATGGCTTTTGAAGGTAACTCCGTCTTCATCCACTTTGCGTGTGTCTGAAAGAGAGAACACCTGGAAACCACCTGAATCGGTGAGCATGGGGCCGGGCCACTGCATAAATTCATGCACGCCGCCAAACTCAGCCACCAGGTCAGGGCCGGGTCGGAGGTAGAGGTGATAGGTGTTGGAAAGTACCAGGCTGGCGCCAGTCTCTTTTAACTGGGCAGGAGTGACTGCTTTGACCGTCGCCTGAGTGCCCACAGGGGCGAAAACCGGTGTGGCCAGGTCACCGTGAGGGGTGTGAAAAACTCCCGCACGGGCGTGCCCTTCTCTGGCAAGGATATCATAGGTAAAAGTGTTGTTTTCCATCACGGGGTATTATAGCCTGTAAATGACAGGCTGTAAGCGTAGAATCTGATAATTAATTTGCGTATAGACGAAAATGTTTATAATATCAAATTGGTATCAAGAATTAATCTGAAGATTCACCTTGTTGCTGTTTTACAGGTAGTTTATACTTGGGCAATGGACACTGATGCAAAATCAATCTGGTTAGAGATCAACCTAGGTGCGATCAAACGAAATATTCAGCGGATCAACCAGTTAACCGGTCGACCCGTTATGCCAGTGGTGAAAGCCAATGCGTATGGCCACGGCTTGTTTGATGTAGCCAAGGCCACCGAAGAAGCAGGCATTGATCGACTGTGCGTGGCTCGTTTGGAAGAAGCTGTTGCTTTACGAGACGCAGGGATACGCGTTCCTATCCTGGTATTGGGGTACACCTCTCCTCTGGATGTTCCCAAGGCAATCGACCGTTCGATCTCTTTGGCATTGTTCAATTACGAAATTGCTCCCCAGTATGAAGAAGCTGCCCGCTCATGTTCTGGAAAACTGAATGTACATATCAAGATCGATACCGGCATGGGACGTTTGGGCATTTTTCCTGACAAAGCAGCTGATTTTGTAGTTGCCGTCAGTAAAATGGAAAAGGTGAATGTAGAAGGCCTTTTTACTCATTTTGCCAGTGCAGATGAACCCAATAAAACCACCACGGCAGATCAGAATATCCGATTTAAACGAGTTTTACGCGAACTGGAAAGTGTGGGCATTCGCCCCTCCATCATCCATGCAGCCAATTCGGCGGCAACGCTTTACCATTCAGACACCTGGTACGATGCCGTGCGTCCGGGTATTGCCATTTACGGTATGGATCCCTCAACGGAAGCACCTCTACCGAATGGCTTTGAACCCGCACTTACCTGGAAGACCAGGCTCACCAGTGTGAAAATGCTGCCGGCTGGCTCTGGCGTTAGTTACAATCACCGCTATATCACCAGCAAAGACGAGTTGATCGGCGCGACCGCTGTTGGATATGCCGATGGCTTCCGCCGCAAACTGGGCAATATTGCTCTCATCAACGGGGTACGGGTGGAACAGGCTGGCAATGTTTGTATGGATCAGACCATGTTCAAGCTTGAAAACGTACCCAACCCGAAAGTGGGTGATGAGGTCGTATTGATCGGCTCGCAGGGGAATGAACGTATCCGTGCGGAAGAGATCGCGGCCAGTTGGAATACGATCGATTATGAAGTCGTGTGCGGACTGTCTGCACGCGTTCCCCGTTATTATTTCGATTTATAAAGGCAAACTCCATTGCTCAATTCACCCAAACCAAAGAATTGGTGGGTTTATCCGCGCCTCCCAGATGAGGTTGACCGGGCATTAAGTGTTTTCCCCCCATATATGCGCCAATTGCTGTTCAACCGTGGCTGCAACGATGCCAGTAGCGCAGCAGAATACCTGAATGCCACCCAGCCGTTGGGAGATCCGTTCTTGTTGACGGATATGGACAAGGCCATTGAGCGGCTTTTGCTGGCTATTGATAATGGGGAGCCGATCGTTGTTTATGGTGATTATGACGTGGACGGTGTTTCAGCCACGGCCCTGATGGTTCAGGTTCTGCAAAAGTTCACCCCCAGAGTGGCACGCTACATTCCCAACCGGTTTGATGAAGGGTACGGCGTGAACAGTGAGGCTATTCAACTCTTGGCTGATTCTGGCGCCAAACTGATCTTGACCGTGGATTGCGGCATACGTTCTCCCAAAGAAGCGGCACTGGCATCCAGCCTGGGTGTGGATATGATCATCAGTGATCACCATTATCCCCAGGGAGATCTACCTCCGGCCCTGGCCGTGATCTGCCCCAAGCGGGAAGGGGATGCCTACCCCGATAAAGACCTGGCAGGGGTTGGTCTGGCTTACAAGATAGCCCAAGCGCTCTTTGCCAGACGCAAAGCCGGTGATTGGAGCGCAGACGATTGGTTGGATTTTGTTGCCCTGGGTACGGTGGCTGATGTGGTGCCCTTGCATGGCGAAAACCGGGTACTCGTGCGTCGCGGCATCAACCTGATCCGGCAAGGCAAGCGGGTGGGACTGCAAGCTTTGATCCGCGTCAGTGGACGCGACCCACAACGCATCAATGCCAGCGATATTGGCTTTATGCTGGGACCGCGTTTGAACGCTGCCGGCCGAATGGAATCAGCTTTGCAAGCATATTCCTTATTAATGGCTGATTCTCTGGATGATGCAGCCATGCTGGCGCAGAAGCTGGATAATCAGAACTCCGAACGGCAAAAAGTGACCAAAGAGATGCGGGCCATGGCGGAAGACCATTTTGGACCGGAACCTGAGAGTAACATTCTGACCACTTTTGAAGAAACTTACAATGCAGGTGTGATGGGTCTGGTTGCCGCTAATCTGGTGGAGGCGTATTACCGGCCAGCCATTGTAGGATGTATTGACGGTGATTTGATCCGGGCTTCCTGCCGCAGTATTGAGGAATTTCATATCACACAAGCGTTGGATCAGTGCTCCGATCTGTTGGTACGCCACGGCGGCCACGCCATGGCAGCAGGGTTCACCCTGGAAAAAGCCAATGCACTGGAGTTTTTAGCACGGATCGAAGCAGTGGCCGATAAGCAATTGGCCGGCAGGCAGTTGCGCAAGACGGTCAAAGCCGACCTGGAAATGTCCATTGAGATGGTTAAGGATGTTCAATTGCGCGATCTGGAAAAATTGCAACCCACTGGCATGGAAAACCCGGATGCCGTTTTTATCTCGCGGAATGTTGAGATCAAAGGGGCACGTGCGATTGGGGCAGATAAAAAGCACCTCAAGATGACCTGTCAGGCGGGCTACTATCTGCTGGACGCGGTGGCCTGGCGCCAGGCTGACTGGTTGCCGATGCTGCCTGGTAAATTTGACCTGCTCTACAATATTGAAGAAAACAACTATATGGGCAGCCGCAGTCTGCAATTGGTTGTGCGTGATATGCGTCCTTCTGGAACGTAGGGGACTCAGTTGAAACCGCCTTCTCATCTTATAGCCGTTTTACTGGCGTTGCTCGTTACCTTCATCTGGTCCACCTCCTGGATCTTCATTAAGATTGGGTTGGCAGAGATCCCGGCCATGACCTTTGCCGGGCTGCGTTATTTTTTGGCCTTCCTGGTTTTGTTGCCATTTCTTTTCCAAAAACAAATACGAAATGAAGTGAGAAGTCTCACTCGGCGAGACTGGCTGCAGATGGCTTTGCTCGGTCTTGTTTATTACGCCGTTGCTCAAGGCGGGCAGTTCCTGGCGCTGGCCTACTTACCCTCAGTCACCGTCAGTTTGATCCTCAATCTGTGCACCCTGTTCGTGGCGTTTTCGGCATTGGTCTTCTTGAATGAACGGCCCAGTTGGTTGCAATGGTTGGGCATCTCAATGAACCTGGTGGGGATGATCATTTATTTTTACCCTGTTGGATTTACAGGTGGACAATGGTTGGGAATTTTATTTGCTGTCTTTAGCCTTGGTGCCAATATCGGTGGATCCATTTTAAGCCGCAAGGTGAACCGGGAAGCCAAATTCAGCCCACTGATGATCACGATTGTCAGTATGGGCATTGGTTCCACCCTTATGTTAGGCACGGGGCTCATCACTCAAGGAATCGGGCCTATCCGACTGCAAAGCTGGGGAATTATTTTACTGTTGGCAGTGGTCAACACCGCTTTTTGCTTCACCGTTTGGAACTACGTTTTGCAAACCCTTTCTGCCACCGAGTCCAGCATCGTTAACAGCACCATGTTGGTGCAGATCGCCATTCTGGCCTGGATCTTTTTGGGCGAGACACACGATTTGCAGGAGATCATCGGTCTCGCGCTCACGGTGATCGGTGTAGCCGTATTCCAGTTGAAGATCGCTACCAAAAAGCAACCGGCTTGATCTTTATCTCTTCATCCGATTACCTTGCACTCCATTTTTATGAAGAAGTTGCCTCGCTTGAATAAGTGAATATAATGAGGGTCATAGACTGAAAGAACCCAAGGAGTTCCATGTCACTTGAGGAATTGCGCGAGCGTAATAAGCTATTGGTCATCGAGACCGCCCTGCAGTGTTTCATAAAAGGGGGCATTGAGAATACCAAGATCAAAGAAGTGGCCAAAGCATCAGGGCTTACAGAACGCTCTATTTATCGATATTTTGAAACCAAGACGGATCTGGTGCAGGCAGCCGCTTATCTGTTCTGGCATCGTACTTTGGATGAGATGAGCAACCGTGTGCTTGCCAGTGGAATTGGCCAACTTTCAGGGCTGGAGCAGATCCGGGCACTGCTTTATAACTATGCCAGCCTGTATTTTGAGAACCGACAAGGGGTATTGTTTACACTGGAAGCAGAAATGTACCTTTATTCGGCGGGACGCAGCAAAGCGGTGAATCGGCCCCCTGAGAGCTTTGAGCGCTCCACCAGCCCACTGGTCACCGCCATCCGTACCGGGGTCAAAGACGGCAGTGTCAGCGCTGAGGTGGACGTAAAGGAACTTTATTACAATGCTTACGATTCCATTTTAGGCGTCATGCAGAAACTTGCCCTTGAAGCGCCGGGTTACAATGAACTGGACAATAAAAGACGGATGAAAGATCTTTGTGATCTATTCGTAAAAGCGTTTAGAGGCTGTTGATTTCCCCACCTTCTAGTCTAATTTTAGGTGGGAATTTTTTATATTATAAATGTCATATTGACTGACAGATAAAACAGTGCGAAAATTGGGGTGCAAATAAATTTTTTACCCAGAAAGTGTCATACAAACTGACATTTATAAGCAACAACAATCTGTAATCACCTGTCTTCAGCTTGCCATCTGAAGACTCGAAAACCGCCATGGCAAATATTCTTTATCAGGAGCAAAAAAATGGGAATTCTCTATCAACAGACGAGCCTGCTTGGGTGGGCAATTGTGGCCATGGTCATTTTGTCCTTGATCGCATTCAATGAATTTGGCCGAACCACCAAATGGGGTGGAATTTTATTGTTCTTTGTTGTACCAGCGTTGCTGACCTTTTTGGTCTGGCCGAAGACCGCCGCTCCCGGCAACGAATACGGCACAGGCACCTGGTTTAACTGGTTCAAGACCTATTCAGCTTTGGCGGGATGTCTGGGATTTATGGCCATTCGCTTTATCCCGGGTACTGCCAAGAAAAAATGGTTGTTATGGTTCCCCCCTGTGATCCTGGCTGTGAACATTTTGGAGGCAGTGATCCGCGATTTTCAGGCTTTCTCTTTTGGTGCTTTTGCTGGTGCCAAGATCGAAAACCTGTGGATGATGTCTGGACCGTGGAACATCATGAACGGCATCGCCGGCCTGCTCAATATTCTGCTCATCTGTGGCTGGGCGGGCATTTTCATTTCCAAAGACAGCAGCAAAGACATGATCTGGCCGGATTGCATCTGGATCTATGTCATCACTTATGATCTGTGGAACTTTGCCTACACCTACAACTGCATTGCTGACCATTCCTTCTATTGCGGTTTTGCCCTGCTCATTGCCAGCACAATTTGTACTTTCTACATCAAAAAGGGTGCCTGGCTGCAGCATCGCGCCCAGACGTTGGCTTTGTGGATCATGTTCGTGATGACAGTTCCTTCTTTTGCAGACCGCATTGCCCCGGTTCCCACCACCCATAACCCGACAGCTTTCTTTGTCGTCAGCCTTGTCTCTTTGCTGGCCAACCTGGCTGCTGTGGTGTATCAGTTCTACCTGATCCGCAAGAATAAGCTGAATCCATTCAAAGATGAGATCTACAAACACACCAAAGAATATCAGACCGTGATCGCAGAAAACGTCTAGGAGAAACCCCGTGGCGATACGTAAGAAGATCCTTAACCTGGCAAAAAAGATCTGTGGTGCAACCGCACTGATGATCAAACTGGATGAGAAAGCTCCTGAGTACTACGTTTTGGATTGTGTCGTCAGTGATGAACAGGCAGAGGTTGGGTTGGGAATGGAGTTGCGTTCACCGCAGACCATCGCCCAAATTGCCAAAAAGTGCGGTAAGGACGTTGAGACCACGCGCAAACTTGCTTATGAATTGGCCCAGATCGGCGCCTGTATTTTCCATGAAGAAAATGGCGAAGATGTCTTTGAACTGACCGTCTTTGTGCCGGGCGTCATGGAAAAGATGTGCGAGAACAAAGAACAGTGCGAAAAGTATCCCGCCATTCCACGTGCCTTTGAAGAATATGCCCGCCTGCGAGGTTCCATGCTGGCGCCGGGGATGCCCATTGGCAAGGGACCGATGCGGGTGATCCCCATCGAATCCGCCATTGACGGTGACACGCGCAAGATCGGTTTTGAAGAGGTCTCCACCATTCTGAACAAGGCCAACCGCTTTGCGGTGGGCGATTGCACCTGCCGGCGCTCCAGAAGACTTTTAGGGGAAGGTTGTGGCCATTTGGAGCAGGATGTTTGCATTCAACTGGATGAAGGTGCTGAGTATTACATCAGAACCGGCAGAGCCAGAGAGATCAATCGGGAAGAGGCTTTTGCCATCATTCACAAAGCTGAAGAGAACGGGCTGATGCACTCCATCCCAAACATTGATGAAGGCAAAACACACGCCATCTGTAATTGCTGTTCCTGCGGTTGTTATTCCATGCGGAATGCCATCCTATTCAATTCACCAGACATGGTACGCTCCAACTATGTGTCCCAGGTGGACGCAGCAAAATGCGTAGCCTGCGGTCAATGCGTGGAAAACTGCCCCACCAATGCTTTAAAGCTGGGGCAAAAACTGTGCAGCACGGAACCCATCAAAGTCTTTACCATGAAAACCGCCCATGACCATATGTTGCGGGTCACAGACTGGAACAAAGACTATCGCATCAATCGCAAGAACGTTGTTGAAACGGGCACAGCCCCTTGCAAGTCAAACTGCCCGGCTCATATCGCAGTGCAGGGATACATCCACCTGGCGGCGCTTGGCAGGTATGCAGATGCGCTGGCGCTCATCAAAAAAGAGAATCCATTCCCGGCGGTGTGCGGACGTATCTGCCCGCATGCCTGTGAATCTGAATGCACTCGAAATGAGTTCGATGAGCCAATCGCCATTGACGAGATCAAAAAGTTCATTGCCGATCAGGAATTGCGTTCTGATGTTCGCTTTGTGCCAGAGAAGCACCACGATTACAGCCAGAAGAGAATCGCCATCGTGGGGGCTGGTCCGGCGGGGCTATCTTGTGCTTACTTCCTGGCGTTGGATGGTTACTCGGTAACGGTATTTGAAAAGCAGGAAAAACTGGGGGGTATGTTAACCCTTGGCATTCCCGCCTTCCGGCTTGAGAAGGACGTCATCGATGCTGAGATCCAGATCCTGCGCGAGCTGGGGGTGGAATTCAAAACCGGCATCGAGGTTGGTAAAGATGTCTCACTAACCGATCTGCGCATGCAAGGGTACAACGCTTTTTACCTTGCCATTGGCGCGCAGGCCGGGCGCAAGCTCAATGTTGAGGGAGAAAATGCCATAGGTGTGACGAGCGGCGTGGATTATTTACGTAACGTCAATCTGGGTAAAGGGACCTCGTTAAACGGTCAGGTCATCGTCATTGGGGGCGGCAACGTCGCCATCGATGTGGCGCGTACGGCCATCCGCGAAAACGTCCAAACGGTCAATCTCTTCTGCCTCGAATCAGCTGCTGAAATGCCAGCTTTGCCAGAGGAGATAGAAGAAGCTGTCTCGGAAGGCATTGCCATCCATAACGGCTGGGGACCCAAACGCATCCTGGTAGAAAACGGCAAGGTGATTGGGGTCGAGTTCAAGAAGTGTATTTCCGTTTTTGAAAACGGTAAGTTTGCTCCCAAATACGATGACAACAAGGTCATTTGCATTCCGGCCGATCAAGTGTTGGTCTCGGTGGGACAGGCTATTGAATGGGGAGGCTTGTTGGAAAGCAGCCAGGTGGCTTTAGGCAGGGGAAATACTGCATTGGCAGATGGTTTTACCTACCAAACAGCCGAACCAGATGTGTTTGTGGGCGGCGATGCCTTTAGCGGACCAAAATTTGCCATCGATGCCATCGCTGCCGGCAAGCAGGCAGCCATTTCCTTGCACCGGTTTGTGTGGGAAGGGCAAAGCCTGGTGTTTGGGCGTGACAGACGAGAGTATGTTTCCCTGGATAAAACCAAGCTGGATGAGGCGAGTATCCGTGCCAGTTTCGATGATACGCCGCGTCAGCGGGCAGGACATGATGCAGGCAAGAACAGAACGTTTCAGGACAACCGTCTTACCTTTACTGAAGAACAAATGCAAAAAGAGACCCAACGCTGCCTGGGATGTGGTGCTGTTCAGGTTGATACAACCATGTGCGTGGGCTGTGGTCTGTGTACCAGCAAATGTATGTTTGACGCCATCCAACTGGTGCGGAAATATGATGCTTACGCGACTACTTTTGAAAAATTACCCCTGGCAATGGCGCCCAATATGGTGAAACGCGTGGGTAAGGTGGCCGTAACAACTATCAAAGAGGCCGTTTCAAGAAAGAATTGAGCACAATTACAAATCAAATCCTTGAAAGGAAGAAATGATCATGTTCTTATTCGAAGCCATCCCCTGGTATTCCTGGTTGATGTGGGTCCTGATCTTGTTGGGGTTGATGCTCTTTAATGAGATCACCCGATACAACCTGACTGCCGGGATCATCTTTTTTGTAGTTCTGCCGTTGTTCTTGACCGTTTTTGTCTGGCCAAAAACCTCTGGCATGGATGCAGGTGCGCAGACTTCCAACTGGTTCGCCTGGGTTAAGGTCTACTCGGCAATTGTTGGCTGCTACATCGGGCTGGGCATGCGTTTCTCTAAGAAGATGCAGGCCACTAAATGGTGCTATACCCTCGTGCCTGCGATCCTGGCGCTAAACATTCTGGAAGCGGTTGCCCGTGAAGTAGAAGTGATGGGCATGCATGGTGTCATCGACGACATGTTCTACATGGGCGGCCCATGGAATGCCATGAACGCAGTTGCCGGTATTTTAAATCTGCTAACCATCTGCGGCTGGTTTGGCGTGGTCATCAGCAATGATAAACATAATACCTTTGTCTGGCCGGACATGATGTGGTTTTGGATCATTGCCTACGATCTGTGGAATTTTGCCTATGTCTACAATTGTGTTACGGATCGCGCTTTTTACAGTGCGGCTTTGCTGATCTCGTGTACCATTCCAGCATTTACCATCAAAAAAGGCGCCTGGGCACAACATCGGGTGCATACATTGGCGCTATACATGATGCTGATGATGACCATTCCCAATTTCTTTGTGGACAGCAAATTTGCTGTTGCCTCAACGCATAATCCCACCGCCTATTACGTGGTCAGCATACTGGCTCTTGTAGCGAATTTGGCCGTAGCAGGCTACCAGGTTTGGACGATCATCAAGAAGAAGAAAAACCCACTTACAGATGATCTGTATTCAGATCACGCTGCTTATCAAGCTATTCGGAACGCAAATATCTAGTTAATATAGTATTCGTAATGCAGACCGCCAGGCAAAAAGTTAATTCGCTCGTGGCGGTCTGTTTGTTTACGGGAATCGAATAGGCGTTTCAAACAGCAAAGCTTCCAAAACTGTTAAGCAAAATTTGCGCACTTTTAACCGTTCCTGAGTATGATTAATGTCAGGTGCTATAATAAATCATACCCTTTTATGTTTGATTCACCTTTTGGGAGGGGCAACAATGACCGTTGATTCTACTCAAATGCCCAATTCAGGAGCAGGAAGTGCGTCTTCTGCTTTTGTACCGCCACAGATCAACAGCGTTGACGATACAGGTCTGGGGTTACTGTGGTTGCAAGACCTGGCCTTGAAGATCCTTTATTTTCAGGGGTATTTAACCGGGTTCAAAATTGCCGAAGCACTTGCATTGCCTTTCTCTGGCACGGTGGACCAAATCCTGGATGGATTGAAAAAAGAAAAGATGGTAGAAGTGCGCTCTTCTCAGATGGGCCTGGGCGAGGGGGCTTACCTGTATGCCATCACCACAGCCGGAATCACCCGCGCTCGCGAAGCGCTTGACCGCAGCCAATATGCCGGCCCCGCCCCCGTGCCGCTGGATGTGTACAACGATTCTGTGCGGCGTCAGAGCCGGGGAAGGGTGACGGTTACCAGCCGCCACATGCACCAGGTGATCAACGATCTGGTATTTAGCGATAAGACCTTTGCCCGCCTTGGCCCCGCGGTGAACTCAGGTACTTCCATTTTTATCTACGGCCCTCCAGGAAATGGTAAGACCAGCGTGGCTCGTAGCATTGGCAACTTGATCTTGAGCCAGACCATGTACATTCCCTTTTCCATCTTTGTGGATGGACAGGTGATCACAGTTTTTGATTCGGTCAACCATCAACTGGCGCCCGAAGAGGAAAGCAGCACCACCCCAGGCCGGGGAGGTATGCGAAAAGACTTGCGCTGGATCCGCATCCGCCGGCCCTTCATTGTGGTGGGTGGTGAGCTCACCCTTTCTGGCCTTGACCTGGTTTTTGATGATACCCTGAAGTATTACGAAGCTCCCTTCCAGGTGAAGGCTAATGGCGGTATATTGCTCATTGATGACTTTGGTCGCCAGCAAGTGCGCCCGCGCGATCTGCTCAACCGTTGGATCGTGCCATTGGAGAACCGCATTGATTATCTGTCTCTCCATACCGGTCGCAAGATCGAAATTCCCTTTGATGTGTTGGTAATGTTCTCCACCAACCTGCCGCCTAAAGACCTGGTAGATGAGGCGTTCTTACGCCGCTTGCGCCATAAGATCGAGATTGGCGACCCCAGCTTTGATGAATATCGGGAGATATTCAAGAAAGTAGCTTCATCAAAGGGAGTTACTTATTCAGATGAAGGCCTGGCTTACCTTTTGCAGGAATGGTACATCAAGCCGCAACGAAAAATGCGTGCCTCACACCCGCGTGACCTTTGTGACCAGATCGTGGACATTTCACGCTATTTGAGCGTTGAACCGACCATGAGCAAAGAAATGTTGGATCGGGCAGCAGAATCCTATTTTGTCGAGCTATAGAATGTTCAAACAATTTTCCAAACCCCTTATCATTGGCCATCGCGGCGCTTGCGCCCTGGCACCTGAGAACACGATCTCTTCTTTTAAGCTGGCAGTTGAACACGGCGCTGATTTTATTGAATTGGACGCCAAGATGTCTTCTGATGGCGTGGTCATGGTCATCCATGACCCTACGGTCGACCGAACCACCAATGGTACTGGAACCGTAAACCAGATGACATTGGCGCAACTCAAAGGATTGGATGCCGGTTCAAAATTTGACGAGAAATTTGTCGGTGAGAAGATCCCCACCCTGGATGAGGTTTTTAAAGCCGTCGGACAGGATATCTTGATCAATGTTGAATTGACCAACTACACCTCTCAGACCGATCGACTGATCCCAAGTGTTGCAGAACTGGTGGAGAAAAATGGTCTCAAAGACCGGGTATTGTTCTCTTCCTTCCTGCCAGGGAATCTGAAGTGGATTCACCAACTCTTGCCAGACGCGCCGGTTGGCCTTTTATGTCTGGAAGGGTTTGCCGGGTTAATGTCTCGTTCGTTCTTTGCTATGAGCGTTTCTCCTAACATCATTCACCCGTATCTCGCCGATGTGAACCCAAAATATGTGGCTAAAGAGCATAAACGCGGCCGCCGGGTGCATACCTGGACGGTAAATTATGAAGATGATGTGCGCCGGGTGGTGAGCGCCGGGGTGGATGGCATCTTTACCGATAATCCAAAAGCCACCCGTGAGATCATGGAAAGCATGTTGAAATAGTTAAACTTACTTTTGAGAAAAATGACATCTTTCAGAAAACACAGGTCTTGAATCCCTTGCCTGTGTTTTTTGATATTTGTTAGAATGGTATATAGTTATAGTCTTAGAACTGCCAATGCACGTATCCGATCTAATATAAGAGAATTCATGAAGCGTTTATTCAACTCCATCCTGGTCGTCTCCTTGCTGGCACAATTATTGTTTGTTGCCACGCCGGCAGAGGCTGCCAACCGGCAACAATCTACTGCGCCAGCAGAAAAGGCTTACGCGCTGTTTCAAAAGATGAATGCCGAACAACGGGTGGGGCAGCTCTTTTTGGTTTCATTTACAGGTACAGACGTCAGTGAAGCCAGCAAGATCTACGATCTGGTAAAGAATCGCCATGTGGGTGGGGTTTTGCTTGAACAAACAAATGACAATTTTAGCGGTCCTGATGGTACCCCTGTGGCAGCTCAAAGCTTGATCAACTCGCTGCAAACCTTGGCCTTGCAGAAAGAGAATCAAACAGATAACACCCCAAAGGTCCCGTTATTTATAGCGATCTCGCAAGAAGGTGATGGAACGCCGAACGATCAAATTCTATCCGGACTGACTCCTCTGGCGGATGAAATGGCCATTGGCGCAACCTGGAATGTGAACAATGCTGAAGTGACCGGCCAGGTGTTGGGAAAAGAGCTTTCCAGTTTGGGATTCAATTTGCTATTAGGTCCCTCTTTGGATGTACTTGATTCTGCCCGCACGGTTGATAGTGAAGATATGAATGTGCGTCTGTTTGGGGGTGATCCCTATTGGGTGGGGCAGATGGGTGCAGCGTACATCAAAGGAGTTCATGAAGGCAGCAACGGCCAAATGGCTGTGATCGCCAAGAACTTCCCGGGTCGTGGCAGTGCCGATCGACCTGCTGAAAATGAAGTGGCTACGGTGCGGAAATCGTTGGAGCAATTGAAACAGATCGAACTGGCACCTTTCGTGGCCGTGACCAGCGGTATTACCGATCCGCTGGAGAAAGCAGATGGTCTGCTTGTCTCGCATATTCGCTATCAAGGCTTTCAGGGTAACATCCGGGCGACCACCAAGCCAGTTTCTCTGGACAGCACCGCGCTTGAACAGATCTTGGCGCTGGATGAGTTTTCTTCGTGGCACAAGAACGGCGGCATCATGGTCAGCGATGACCTGGGCACGGTGTCGATCCAAAAATTCTTCGATTCGACCGGTTCCAACTTTGATGCACGTCAGGTGGCCAAGAGTGCGTTTTTAGCAGGGAACGATCTTTTGTTCCTGGGCAACATTCGCTCTACCGGTGATGAAGACAATACCACCACCGTAAATAAGATCATCGACCAGTTCCTGCAAAAATATACAGAAGATCAGGCTTTTGCACAAAAGGTGGACAGTGCGGTATTGCGGCTTCTCACCGTTAAGTTTAGCCTTTACCCTGATTTCAATTTTGCTACGGTTATGAAGACTGAAGAGGATCTGACTGAGATAGGTTCGGCGCAACAAACAACCTACCAGGTAGCCAATGACGCAGTCACACTTATCAGCCCGAGTTTGAATGAAGTGGATACGGTCATGCCAGACCCACCGCAGATCACCGATCGTATTGTCTTCATATCAGATCGAGTGAGTGTTGACCAGTGCAGTGGATGTGCGGTGCAGACCACATTCTCGGCGGAGATGCTGCGCGATGCAGTCATCAAATTGTACGGCTCTCAGGCTTCTGATCAGATCAAGGATTATCGTCTTTCAGCATTTTCCTTTGACGATCTTAAAAAATTATTGGACCAAACGGGGGATGTGGTTGCCATGCAAGATGAACTGGCTTCAGCAGATTGGATTGTGCTATCCTTCTTGGGACCGAATCAGACTGCCATTGGACAGCAGGTGGTTAGGCGTTTTCTCTCTGAGCGATCAGACCTGATCCGCAACAAGCATGTGATAGGCTTTGCCTTCAATGCCCCCTATTACCTCGATGCCACCGACATTTCAAAATTGACCGCTTATTATGGCATTTATGGCAAGACGGCACCCTTTATCGATATCGCTGCCAGGGTATTGTTTCAGGAATTGATCCCGAGGGGAAGCCTGCCAGTTTCTGTTGTCGGAGTAGGCTATGACCTGATCTCTGCGACCACACCTGATCCTGCTCAGATCATTCAATTAAGATTGGAAACAGGAGAAACCGAAACCACTGAAACACCCACAGCTTCTCTTGAACCGACCACTGCCATGGTCTTCAACGTTGGCGACAACTTGCCGATCCGTACTGGAACCATTGTTGACCATAATGGGAATCCGGTTCCTGACGGGACAGTCGTTCGTTTTATGATCGATACCGGATCAAGCAGTGGAAATGTGGAAACAGTTGAAACAGTAACGACCAACGGAATTGCCAGAACCACTTATCGCATCGCCAGTAAAGGCATTTTGGAAATTAGGGTGCAATCGGAACCTGCACTCGTCTCACAAACACTGCAATTGAATATCACTGATTCTGGCGGCGTCATCACCGCCATTGAGCCAACGGTTAAGCCCACGGAACCTTCTGCCACCCAGGATGGTCAGCAACCACAATCAACGGCCAGCCTGGTTCCTTACAACTCACATCCAGCTGGGCTGCCTACTGCCACGGATTGGTTGCTCACTACCATTTTGGTGATCGGTCTATCGGCGGGTGTGTTCTGGTTGGGGTTAAAAGAGATCAGCCTCAAATGGGGCATCCGCTGGGCCAGTGCAGCCTGTATCAGCGGGTATCTCATCTTTATGTATCTTACATTAGGCATGCCGGGAAGTTCCAGTGTGATCAATGCCAGCGGCTCCTCTGCCATAGCGCTGTTAAGCATCGCAGGTGTTTTGATCGGTTGGGGGATTGCATTGATCTGGTGGTGGATGGAAAAACGCAAGAAAGCGACGCACGTCACTAATGAAGTAAAGTGATCAGCAAGGTGATAATGCTCAAAGCGGCTGCCACCACTACCAAAGCGCGTTCAGTTTGAGAGTGGAACCAATCATATTTGGGTTGGATCCTGCGTCCACTGCTGGCAATGATGGGACGGCTGCCGATGAGAGCATCTCGGAAAGCCTCCACATTGGCAGGACGATCATCCGGGTGTAGTTCCATTGCCCATAAAATCGCTTTTTGCGTGCGCAGACTGATGGAGGAATTGATCTCACGTGGCTCAATGAGCGCATCTGGCGTGAGAAAGCGTTCTCTTGCATCTGCCGGCGGGTGATTAGTGAGAAGATGATACAAGGTGGATCCGAAGCTGAAAATATCGCTGCGGGCATCTGTATGGCCGGTATCACCGCCATATTGTTCGAATGGGGTATATAAGGCAGTGCCCTGTCCTTGAAGCACCGTAATGGTCACTTCACCTGGCGCGAGCAATTTGACCAGACCAAAATCTACCAATTTGATCAATCCATTGGGCATTAACTTAAGATTACCGGGTTTGATGTCGCGATGCAAAATGGGGGGCGTTTGTTGATGCAAGTAACTGAGCGCATCAGAAAGCTGGTTGGCCCAATCCAGTACATCTGGTTCAGGGATAAAACTCTTCTTTTCCTGATTCTCAGTCATGATGGTACGCAAGTCTTTACCAGGCACGTAATCCATTACCAGGTAATCGCGCGGTCCATTGGTGAAAAAATCAGACACTTTGGGCAAGTTGGGGTGGTCCAGGCGGGCCAGGACAGTTGCCTCGCGGAAGAATTGCTCGCGAGCTTCCTGCACCGTTTTTGCCGGGAGGGTACGATCATGCTCAACCTCTTTTAGGGCACATTGGCGACCTTCCAGACGCAAGTCATCAGCAAGGTAAATACATCCCATCCCGCCTTGTCCGATGATGCGGCGAATGCGGTAGCGACCTCGTAAAGTTTCACCAATTTTTGTTGGGATCGGCATTAAGGGTACCCTTGTAGTAAACTTATCTGGAAAACAGTTTTCAGATTATCTGATATATTATACATGAGGAGAATTATCCGGGAATGACCAATCGTTCAACGGTGTTGGATAAACAGCACAGTAATAATGAATATCCAATTCTTGTCGCTCAACAGGGGCCACTTGAAGGTCAACGCTGGAATATATTCAAAGAGATCATTATTGGGCGGGCGGCTGAATGCAACATCCAAATTGATGATCGTCAGATCTCGCGTTTCCATGCCAGGGTGGCTCAAGATGGTCATACTCATGCAGTCTCTCTCGAAGATCTGGGAAGCAAGAACGGTACATTTTTTGGCGGGAACCAGATCGATGTGCCAATAATTCTGCAAGATGGGGATGTTTTTCAGGTTTCCATGTTGCAAAAATTTGTCTTTTACACCACTGATGCCACGGTACCACTGGAAGATATGCCAGTATTGGGACCAAAAAAGGCGCAGGGAATTTTGCTGGATCGCAAATCACGCCGGGTTTGGGTTGGAAATCGGGAATTGTTACCTCCGCTTTCTGTCCCCCAGTTCCGTTTACTGGAAGCATTGTCTGAGCAACCTGGATTGGTGGTTTCACGCGAAAAATTAGTCGACACCATCTGGGGGCGTGAACAATCGGAGGGAGTGAGTGAGCAGGCGCTGGACGCGCTCATTCGGCGATTACGAGACCGGTTGTCTGATGTGGATGCGAACCATAATTATATTGTGACTGTACGTGGTCACGGATTACGACTGGAAAACAAGTAAAAAATCAGCCCTCCTCATTGAGAAGGGCTGATTTTTGTTTTCGGTCAGTTATCCGCGAAGTTTCTTTTCCATATTGAAGCGCAATGCCAGCTTGTATGCACTTTCCAGTGCTGTTACCAGTTCTGGATTCTGCTGACGGGCTTGTCCTTCATTGATGATAGAGTTCATGGCCTCTAATAGTTCATCGGTGACGAGGGCAGCATTCTCTTCAAGCACCTGACGTTGAAGGGCTTCATCGGGAGCATCAAGCAATTTTTGGATGAGCTCGATCTCAGGAGGAGGAGCGGACATCTTTTCCAAAATTGAAGAGATCTTTTGGATCTTTTCAATACGAGCCAAATCACCTGCCTGGTTGGCGCGGTCAAACTCAGTACGCAATGACTGACTGAAGAACTCGTCCAATTCCGGCAAGTGTTTGTTGATGGCTGCTTCGAGATCAGCTTCTTCCAAAATGGAATTGAGCACCTTTTCGGCGTTTTCCATTTGTTTTTTCATTTGCAGATCATACTCACGTGTGATCTTAAGCAATCTCTCGCGCAGGTCGGTGAACAGTTGTTTGGCTTCGCCGTTTTCTTTTTCGATGCGTTCGGTGAGCGCCTGGAAGAATTGATAATCCATCCCGCTGCGGGTGAGGCTGACGACGGTGGTGAGGGCACTCTCTGATTTGATCTCAGAGAGAATGTCCAGAAGCTTTTCGCGGGTCAGGCCTTCTTTGCTGGCTTCCTGGATAGCTTTCATGGCTTTTTGAGCTTCCTGGTTTTGAGCCAGCAGTTCGCGGCCAACTTCGGTATTTTCCAGTAATTCCTTCTGTAAACCAGCCAACATTTGAGCAGATTTTTCATCGCCCTGATTAATGGCCGATTCCACCAGCGTGGTGAGGATGGTAAAGAGGTTGCCGTCTACTATGGTCTCTTCCTCTTTGATGATCTTGACGCGGTCTTCCGCCACAGGCGTGGTGATGAGACGCTGCAGCAAATTGACGCGTTTTTGCTGTGCTTCCATCATTTCCTTGGTAATGCCATCGGCTTCCAGAATGCGGTCAATGAGGGTTTGATAGGTCAGCATGGTCTGAGGTTGGAACAGGTAGCCTTTGCGTTTTTCAGCAGGAAGGGCGTTGACCACCTGGGTAATGAGAGGTCCAACTTGTTTTTCTTGTTCATTAACGGGCAGACCAAGATCTGGGGGGAAGAAGGTGAGCAATAACTCTTTAGACGGGTCGTGATAGACAATTGGGGTGGCGATCAGACCTTCGTAGCCGCAAGATTGGCAGTGGCTTACGTTCACCGCGCGGCTTAAAAGCTTCTGTTTGGCGGTCGGATCGGTATTCATATCAAAAAGTTGTTGGACTTCAGCAACAACCGGTTGGTGACAGCGAGGGCAAGTGGTTTGAATTCGGGGCATTTTTCTCTCACTTCGTTCAGAATAGATACGAAAAGATTATACCATCTCAATTTTTTAAGATTGTCTGAATCTTATTAGAGTTTACTGGTTTCTGGGAATGGGAAGCGAGAAACAAACCCGGGCACCTTTGCCGTGCTCAGGGTCGATCCAAATACGTCCCCCGTGGGCTTCTACGATGGCTTTGGCCAGGTACATGCCCAGTCCGGCCCCCTTGGTCTGTTTGATGGCATTGGGAGCTCGGTAGAAGCGGTCAAAGACAAAAGGTAGATCATTAGGGTCAATGCCAGGACCCTCATCACTGATGCAGAAAATGAGGTTATCGTTCTTCACTTCAGCTGTGATCTCAATGGTTCCGCCTGGTGAATACTTGATGGCATTGGAGATGAGGTTAGAAAAAACCTGGTTCAGGCGGGTTTCATCTGCCAGGATCACCGGCAAATTGGCAGGCAGGTGAACAGCAATTGTGTGCAACGTGGTCTGTGTGCGGAAACGGGCAGCCACCCGTTCCACCAGGTCGCTTATCTGAACATCAGAGCGTTTGATTGTGAAGCCGCTGGCTTGAAGGCGGGTAGCATCGAGCAAGTTTTCAATATACCCGCTCAAACGATCAGCTTCCTCTTCAATGACCTGCAGACTTTCCTTTAGGATGGCCGGGTCCCAGGTGGTGTCTTCACGGCGTAGGGTACCTACGTACCCTTTGATGAGTGCTACGGGTGTCTTGAGTTCGTGGCTGACCACAGAAATGAATGTGCTTTTCATTTCTTCTGCCTGGCGGAAACGCGTGATATCGCGAACGGTAGTGATCACGTTGAGTAACGTGCCTTCATCTGAGAGCAATGGGGCGTAAGTAATGCCCACTGGCAGCGCAGGGTTTCCGTTGGGGCGTTCCAGGTCGCCTTCTACGTATAAGGTAGCATGGGCGGTGAGCGGCCATCCGCCGGCTACGGCCTCTTCGAGAGTCATCAGTTGTGGCGCTTTGACCCACTTGATGACGGCTTCATGGGGTTGCCCCTGCAATTGCTCGATCCGGGTGCCGATCATATGACTGAAGGCCGGGTTGGCGCGTTCAACTTTCAGGTCATGGGTCAGAACCAGAATACCATCAGCTGCAGAATCGAGCAGGGCAGAAAAGCGTTTGCGGTCGTTTTCTACCTGCTTATAAAGCTGAGCGTTCTGAACCGCAATGGCGGCCTGGTCTGCGAAACTGCTGAGTAGAATGCGGTCATTGGGGGTGAAGGCGGCAAATTGGCGGAAAACAAAGATCACGCCCATCACTTTGTTGCCTGTGATGAGCGGTAACCCTACCGCGCTGAGCCGCCCCATGCTGATGGCCTGCGTGAAGACACCCAACATGCGGTTAATGATGACGATCTCGGTATCTCTGGGGTTTTCGTCTTCTGGAATCTGCTTAAGCTGTGTTTCGAGATATTGAAGTAAAGCAGGGGGCAAACCATTGGAAACCCTGATCTGCCACCCTTCTGATTGAGAACGTAAGGCAATGAGGCCCGCCTGACCAGCCAGCATTTCAATGGAAATATTTAGAATTCGTTCAAGAAGTTTATCGAGATCGAGTTCCTGCGTGAGAGCACGCGAAATTTCCAGTAAATAGTCACGCTGGCGTACACGAAAATCAGGCAGCATTGATCGGTCCTTTAACCTTTGGCGATTTCGATATCATCCTTCTTGGTTGGCCAATCTGTCATTTCTTCGGCAAGTGAAATGGCCTCTTCCAAGATCTCCAATCCTTCCTCAGCTTCTGCTTTGGTTAGCGAAAGGGGAGGAGAGACTCGAATAGTACTTTTTCCACAACCGAGTGTCAAGAGGCCGCGTTCAAATGCCAGGTGTTCGATCTTATCGCGCAAGGCTGGAGCAGGTTCTTTACTGACCTTATCCATGACAAATTCCACGCCGATCATTAGGCCGATGCCGCGAACGCAGCCCATGGAGGGATGATCCGCCTGCATGGAATAAAGGCGCTCCAGAATATATTCGCCGACTTCTGTAACATTATGCAGGTACTCATCTTCAATGAGGCTCAAGGTTTCGATGGCTGCGACGCAGGCCAATGGGTTTCCACCATAAGTGTTGCCGTGGGACCCTTTAGGCCAGGTGACCACACTCTTACGGGCGATCATGGCTCCCAGGGGTACCCCAGAGGCAATGCCCTTGGCTGCTGCTACAATATCAGGCTCGACGCCAAAGTTTTCGATCGACCACCATCGGCCGGTGCGGCCAACGCCCGCCTGAACTTCATCTGCGATGAGCAAAATGCCATGGCGATCACACAACTCACGCAATTTGGGGAAGAAGGAAGCAGGAGGAACGATATAGCCGCCTTCTCCCTGAATGGGTTCGATGAGAATACCGGCAACTTCATCAGCTGGGACGGTCTTACCAAAGATCTCTTCTTCCAAATAACGAATGACCGCATCACCCGTATCCTCGCCGGGACGTGACGCTAGCACCGGACGATAGGGATCAGGGTAGGGGACGTGCGTGACCCCGCTCATCATGGGGAAAAATCCACGATGATAATGGGGTTTACTGGCGGTAAAGGTGACTGCCCCCATGGTGCGCCCATGGAATCCACCCAGAAAACCGATAAATTGCGAACGACCGGTTGAATAACGGGCGAGTTTGATGGCAGCTTCTACGCTCTCTGTGCCCGAATTAGTCATAAAACAAATTGCATCCTCACGAAAAGGCGCAATACGATCCAGATATTCTGCTAATTCGATCCATTTGGGATGGTAAAAATCGGACGAAATGTGAATAAACTTTTCAGCCTGTTCCTGGATTGCTTTTACAACCCTGGGGTGGCTGTGCCCCGTGGACGTGACTGCAATACCCGCTGCAAAATCAAGAAATCGGTTCCCGTCTACATCCCATACCTCTGTGCCACGACCGTGATCCATAACAAAAGGATAGCCCCTCGGGTATGAGGGAGAGATCACTTTCTGATCCCGTTCAATGTAGCTTTTCGCTATTGGCCCTGGTAAGTTAAGCACCTTCATAGTATCCTCCTTAAATGAAATTGTGCTGATGTGGTGGCTAACTACAGAACTTGGCTCTTCTTTTAATTAAGTACATCTATACAGTTAATTATAACATGGCAAAAAAAATCCCCGGCTGTAAGAGCCGGGGATTATGTCTTTAAGAGAGAGGTTACTTTTCAAGAGAGAGGGCAAAGGCTCCGAGCAAGCCCGCATCATCGCCTAACGCTGCAGTAACAATACGCATATTGGTGACGTACTCTTTGGCGATCACATGCTCCTCCAGGGAGGCGCGTAGCGGGTTCATGATCAGATCACCACTCATGGATACTCCGCCGCCCATGATGACGATTGCCGGGTTGAGAATGTGCAGAAAATCAGCAATGGTACGACCAAGGTAAAAGCCGGCCAGGTTGAAGGCATCAATGGAAAGCTGATCACCTTTCTTGGCCGCATCTGCGATCTCTTTGGCTGAAGGGGAGGACCCAGACGGGAAAACAGAAGGTATCCCTTCTGCGATCTTTTCGCGGACGTAACGGGCAATGGCGGTACCCGATGCGACTGCTTCAATGTGGCCTTTTTTGCCACAACCACACATGGGGCCATCTGGGACAGCCACCACATGTCCGATCTCGCCAGCCATACCGTGAGCGCCGCTGATGAGCTGGTTGTCCATGATGATGCCGCCGCCAATACCAGTGCTGACGGTGATGAACAGCAGGTCTTTGTAGCCTTTTCCGGCGCCAAATTTCCATTCACCCATGGCTGCCAGGTTGGCATCATTGCCCAAATATACCGGTACATGGAATTGATCGCGCAAGATCTGAGCGAGCGGAAGGTTGATCCAACCTGGAATATTCGGAGCGGTAACAACAATCCCTTGTTCCGGTTCCAGGTAACCTGGGGCTGCGATCGCGATCGAAGTGATCGGATCGTCGACGGGCCAGACTTCTTTGAGCACATTAACAAGACGTTCCACAGGGGTTTGACCATCGCCCTGGGTTTTGATCTTTTTCTCAAGGATCGGCTTTGAGCTATCTTCATTGAAGATAGCGACTCTAATTTGGGTTCCACCCACGTCTACTGCGGCGAATTTTCTCATCGGCGCAATTATAGCATGAGTTCACCTTCAATTGACGCTTTTCTAAAAGGCTGCTATTATTCAAAGAATATGCGTCCTTCCCGTAGGCATTGGTTTCAGCGAGCATACCAAGCGGTATATCAAACCTTGCGCTGGTTTATCCCAGGTATCGGGGTAAAACGTTGGGTTTTGGTCATCCTCATTGGTACAACTTTCTTAGGGTTGGGCTTTGCCGTCCTTTTGCTCGATTATTATCGGACTGCACCAGAATCGTGGCTGCTGCCGATCATTTCCTTCCTTTCATTACGATTTCTAGATCGTCCTTTGCGTGCTTTGATCTTTGGCTCGATCGGTCTTGGATTGATCATTTGGGGCATCATCAAGCTCAACAAAACCTTGTTGCGGCCATTTATTGCTCCGGGCAAAGATGTAATTGAAACCGTGTCTGAGTTCCGCCGCCGTGAACGTGGTCCCCGCATTGTGGTGATCGGTGGGGGAACGGGGCTTTCAGCATTATTGCGTGGGCTTAAAGCCTATTCCCGCAACATCACAGCTATAGTTACTGTAGCCGATGATGGTGGTTCATCTGGTGAATTGCGTAAATCCATCGGCATCCTCCCGCCAGGCGATATTCGCAACTGTCTCACCGCCTTGTCGAATGATGAAGAGATGCTCACTCAGATCTTCCAATACCGTTTTGCTACCAACATGGGGCTAAACGGGCACTCCCTTGGTAATTTGCTCATTTCTGCACTAACAGAGATCACCGGTAGTTTTGAAGATGCCATTGCAGAGACCGGCCGGGTACTGGCCGTGCAGGGGCAGGTATTGCCCTCTACTCTGCATAACATCAGTTTGGTGGCAGATGTGAAGCTGCCAGATAAGAATGTAGAAGTCCGTATCAAAGGCGAAAGCCAGATCCCGAAGATCGGTGGCAAGATCCGACGTTTATGGATCGAACCGGGGAACCCGGCGGCTTTCCCGCCAACTCTGCAGGCTATCTTGAGCGCTGACCTCATCATCATTGGCCCTGGCAGCCTGTATACCAGCCTGGTGGCAAACCTGCTGGTACCAGACCTGGTGCAAGCATTGCGGGCCAGCCGCGCTTACAAGTTCTACATTTGTAATGTAGCTACCCAACCGGGTGAGACAGATTCATTTGGTTGTGAAGACCATGTTGAGGTAATTGACCGGCACATTGGGGCTCATATTTTTGATACGGTCATCTGCAACAAGCGCTTTGAAGGGTCTTTACCAAATGATATAGAATGGGTATCATTAAAGCCAGGAAAAGAACCTGGTTATCCCGTTTATCAGGCAGATCTGATCGATTCGGCGACTCCATACAGACATGATTCTGCAAAGCTTGCCAAGACCGTGATGGACCTTTATTACGAGAAAACGGGTCCTTTAAACCTACGTGAAGAAAATTCATCATTATAGTTGAGAACATTCCATGTCTAGACATGGTAAAATTTTTGGTAAGACATCAAGGAGGATTATTTTATGACAGTAAAGGTTGGTATTAACGGATTCGGCCGTATTGGCCGACAGGTGTTGAAAGCAATCATTGAACGCCACGGTTCCGAACTCGAAGTCGTTGCAATCAACGATCTGTTTGACACCAAAACAAACGCTCATTTGTTCAAGTATGACTCAAACTATGGCATCTTCCCCGGTACTGTTGAAGCTACCGAAAACAGCCTGGTCATTGACGGCAAGAGCATCAAAGTCTTCGCCGAAAAAGATCCCGGTGCCCTTCCCTGGAAAGACCTCGGTGTGGATATCGTCATCGAATCCACCGGTCTCTTCACCGACGCCGCTGGAGATCCTGCCAAAGGCAAACCCGGTGCCCGTGTCCACATTGAAAAAGGTGGCGCCAAGAAAGTCATCATCTCCGCTCCTGCCAAGAACGA
>CAZWKK010000004.1:0-26664 GCA_964634855.1 uncultured Anaerolinea sp. | reverse complement strand
CGGTTCATCATCCACAAAGCGAAGGCGGTGAATTTCGAATACATCGGCACCTGCCTCGATGTTAAGTTTTCCGGCCAATTCTTCATCAGCGGGAATTATCTTCTTTGCCAATATGCGTGTTTTAAGGCTTTTCCCCCTTTCAGCCATATCTTCGTACGAACCGGTCAGTTTTTGCGCCAAGCCTTCATTAACTTTTGCCCCGGCGACAAATGTGCCCCGCCCCTTGTGCCGGATAACCAGACCAGCAAGTTCCAATTCAAGCAAGGCTTGCCTGACCACGGTGCGGCTGACCCCGTATTCCTGACAGAGCTCATTTTCGCCAGGTAATCGGTCGCCCGTTTTCCATTGGCCAGTATCCATTTTCTCTTTGAGGAAATCGCGTAATTGAACATAGAGCGGAAGATAACTTGAGGAATCGATCATCATTTGATCCATTTCTAATAATATATGTAATCCTGTAATTACAGGATTACATATATTATAGCGACACTACCTCAAGAGTCAAGGGGGAGATTCAGAATTACAACTTATCTTCCTATAAAGTCAACCCGCCGTCGACGCAAAGTACGGTCCCATTAACATAGGCAGCTTCTTCGCCAGCGAGGAATACAGCCACATCAGCAATTTCCTGCGGCTCGCCCAGCCGACGCATTGGAACCTTTTCCGCCAGGGAGGTAAGAATTTTTTCGGGTACAGTTTTGACCATTTCGGTCAAGGTGAATCCCGGGGCAATGGCGTTGACATTGATACCCTTTGGTCCGAGTTCACGTGCCCAAGTCTTGGTCATGCCAATTACAGCTGCCTTGGTGGCTACGTAGTTCGTCTGCCCGAAATTGCCGTTGTGGGCAACGATGGAGGACATATTGATGATCCTGCCATATCCAGATTGGATCATGACTGGAGCAACAGCATGCGTGCAATTAAAGACGCCCTTCAGGTTTACGGCAATTACACGGTCGAACTGCTCTTCGGTCATCTTCACCAGGGTCGCATCGGCAGTGATCCCCGCGTTATTAAAAAGGATATCAATGTGTTGGTATTTCTGAACCAATGTGTCAACAGCCTGATGGACGAGGGCAAAATCGGTAACATCCAAAACGATCCCCTCCACCTTACCCAACCGGGCGAGTTCCGCAGCAGATGCTTTCACGGCATCACTGTTAATATCCGCAACGATGACAACAGCGCCTTCGGCGACGAATCTTTTTGCAGTCTCGTATCCAATTCCACGCGCTGCGCCAGTAATTAGCGCCACTTTATCTTTCAGTTTCATGGTTTTCCTTTCGCAAAATTTCCAGGTTACAAGGCTTCTACAATCGTAGAGACGCCCATTCCGCCGCCAACACAGAGTGTTGCCAATCCGAACCGACTTTTTCGTCTGGTCATTTCATGGAGCAGGGAAACAAGTATGCGGGCGCCACTGGCTCCAATTGGATGCCCGAGAGCAATCGCCCCGCCATTCACATTTACCTTTTCGTCATCCAGTCCCAGTTCTCTGACTACAGCCACACTCTGCGCGGCAAAGGCTTCATTGGCTTCAATCAAGTCCAAATCAGAAATGGTCATACCCGCCTTTTTCAACGCCTGGCGGGTTGAAAAAACCGGTCCGATGCCCATATAGGCAGGTTCCACGCCGGTGATGGCGTGTGAAACAATCCGGGCAACCGGAGATAACCCCAGTTCGCTTGCAGTTTCAGCCGCCATGACGATGATGGCAGCAGCGCCGTCATTAATCCCAGAAGCATTGCCAGCCGTTACCGTTCCCGCATCCTTGAAACAGGGGTTGAGCGTGAAAAGGCTTTCTGCCGTGATACCCTTTCGGGGAGATTCATCCACAGCGAATGAAACTATTTCCTTTTTCAATTTGACCTGAACGGGTACGATTTCAGCAGCAAAGCGCCGGTCATTTTGAGCTTTTTCACAACGCTGCTGGCTCCGGGCGGCAAATTCGTCTTGATCTACTCTGGTGATGTGATATTTTTCTGCCACGTTCTCGGCGGTAATTCCCATATGGTAAGAGCCAAAAACATCAAAAAGGCCGTCATTCACCATCGTATCGAGCAAGGTCCCATTATTCATGCGATAGCCAAAACGCGCATTGGGTAAAACATAAGGAGCCTGGCTCATGTTCTCCATGCCGCCAGCGACTACAACATCCGCCTCACCAGCTTTGATCAGATTCGCCGCCAAATTAATCGATTGAAGACCGGAGCCGCACACACAGTTTATGGTGGTCGCCGGTGTTTCATTCAACAAGCCAGCGCGGATCATTGCCTGGCGGGCTATATTCTGTCCCACTCCGGCTTGAAGAACACAGCCCATGAGTACCTGGTCCACCCGGGCAGGATCCATTTGTGCCCGTTCCAGGGATTCTTTAATCACGATAGAACCCAATTCCGCTGCAGAAACGGTAGACAAGGCTCCGCCAAATTTACCGATAGCAGTTCGAACCGGGGATACAAGCACCACATCTCTCATATATTCCTCCGAGAAAAGTTAATGATTGTGCAAATTTATCCGAGCAAAAAATCGCAAGCGATTGTTGAATCAGCCAGACCGCACCAAGGTCATGGGCGATGCAGGTAATCTTTACGATGAGAACAAGCTTTGTTACAATTCAGGAAAGCTTTCACAGCAGCATTTATCTTGTCCCCTCTCCTTATGAAACAAGAAGGGGATTGATTTTGGGCTAGCCACGTCCCCTGGCTAGCCCATTTTTTGTGCAAGTGATTTGGGTAGTACGATATTTAATAAGATACCAAGTAAGAAGTCCGCCTTATGCTAAGCGAGCCTTAGCTGCATTGTTGATTTTCGTCAGGTACTTCCAAGCCCAGAACACGAGACCGACAAGTGCAACCGCCCAGATGATACTCGTCCATTTGAATTCGATGATTTTCATCAAGAACATAAAGAATGGGGTAGTACCGAACCAGGTGATGATGGTTGCATTCTCAGGCATTGCAAATGCAGATGCTTTTGCAACTTCCGTAATTGCGGGGCCAAAGTAGCTGGCAGTGTAGAAGTATGCCGGGATTGCAAAGAGGGAGATGATGAGCATACGGAGGATGTTACCGCCAGTAATTACACCGATCACAGAAACCATCCAGGCCCAGTCAGCAATGGCGCCAAAGACCAAGGTGTGGTTTCCGGGAAGTGCAACACTGAACAATATCAACAATGGGATACAAAGGATACCAACTGCATAAGTGGCGGGGTTACCTGCCAGGATCGGCCAGTCCAAGCCAATGAAGACTTCGCGACCGGGGAAGCGGGCTTTCATGAAATCGCCGGCTGCTTCCGAGATGGGAGCGAGAGCCTCCATGAACAGGCGGGCCATCATTGGAGCCAACATCAAAGCGGTAGCGGTGGAGATACCCAGAGTGAGAATCTGTTGGAAGTTGTAACCAGCAAGAATACCAATCAAGATACCAATGATGAGTCCCAAGATCATGCTTTCACCGAAGATGCCAAATTTCTCACGCAATACCTTGGGATCGAATTTTACTTTATCGAGCCCAGGGATACGACTGAGAATATCATCCAACGGACCGGCAATCATCAGGATGAGGGAAGCACTGTGGGGGATCGAAACACCAGGAACACCCACATATTCATGCACCATGTAGGCTGACCAGTCGCCGAATTTAAGTTCGGCAATGATCCAAACTCCAGCAACTACGTAGGCAATGATGTAATTGTGTGTAATTGCCACAACGATAGCGGCGCAGAATGCTTTTTGCCAAACATTCCACATATCGACATTCAATGTGCTGGTGAGCTTGAGTGCTAGCATGACCAGGTTGATCACGATCTGAACAGCAAACATTGAGGCAGCCGCTGGCCAAGCCCATGCAATAGCTGCGGCAGGAGTCCAACCGATATCAAGAATGTTGAGGTGCAGGCCCAAGCGGCTGACCATTTCCGTTGCGGCAGGAGCAACGGAGGTGTAGAACAATCCGCCAATGACCAATGACATGCCTGTGAAGGCAACACCCATTAAGATTGCGGATCGAAACGCGGAGCTTGGTTTAAGCCTAAAGATTAAACCAAGGATAAAAATAACTACTGGAATGAATACTGCTGCTCCAAAGCCGAGTATATACTGGACTACAGCATTTGCGGTCATCTTGTTTTCTCTCCTTATTAAACGGTATGAACGACGAACTGAAAACTATGATGCTTTGTAACTACCCAGATCACTCAAAAAAAATTAAAGCACTCAAAAAGTTTATGCTTCGAGTGCCTTAATTATTTCTTGCAGAACCTTATCCGTTCCGATTCCAGTCAAAAGCGGTACACCCATAATTATGGGCACACCCGCCAACCCCGGGTTTCCGTCTTCCAAACCAGGAGCAATGGAAACCATCAGATCGGGTTTGTAGGTCTTTCCGCGAATATCACGAAAGCAGATCACTTCAATCTCTGCATCGATACCGCGTTCCTTCAGCAACTTCCCCAAAGTGTGTGCAGCCATTTGAGAGGAAGCTACTCCTGAACCACAAGCCAACCAAATTTTCTTCTTTGCCATAGAAAGACCTCCTTTGATTCTCACGCGAGTGATAATTGCCTTGGTTTCAAGAACGTTATACAAACCGACATGAATGTGGCACACCAATACAACAAATTTAGAATAGCACAGATAAAATCTGCCTTCTTACTGAAAAAGTCCATGTTGTGTTAGACCCAGGTGTTACAAAACCACACCAATTAGAGCCAACTATAAGTGATTTAAATTATATTTTTGAGAGTAAACTTCGAACCTGGTAGGTAGTGGCGGCTGAACGTAAACCTTGAATCACCAAGGGATTTTGCATCAAAGTATTCAGTTCAAATAACGCATTGAGATGCGAATGATTATTAATGGCACCCAAAACGAAAGCAATCGACACCGGGTCTTTGCCACATGTACCAAATGGCACGGGGTCTTTTAAAGTGATCAAACTCATGCAGAGGCAATTCACTCCTTCGTCGGGACGGGCATGCAGCAGAACAACCCCAGGCCAGATGACCATATAAGGACCGCAGCGAGTTATCACTTCTTTCATGGCGGAGATGTACCGGGGTTCGATAGCATTCAAATCCACCAGCGAGGTACTTGCCTTGTCGACCACATCCTCCCAGTTAGAGGCGCTCACTTTCAGCCGGATGGTTTTTTGTGTGATCAGATCAGAAAGATGTATTTGTCCACTGCTTACATGCCCTACCCTATCGCCAATCAAAGGAGAATCAGGCTGCATTCGAATACAATCCTGAACTCTGTGAATATCCTCTTTGGATAATAAGGGGCTGACAACGAGCACTGGAACATCCTTCACATTCAAGGATATGGTGCTGATAATAAAATCGTAATCCAGCAAATCTTTTTTGATCAACAGTTCGCGTTTTGACATTACCCCAACAATTTCCATATCCGGAAACTCGGAGCGGATGCGGGAGACCAACAATGAAGAAGTGGCACCACCTGCGTTGCAGACTACCATGACTCTGCGCTTGGATTGAATGGGGATGCACATTCTTTCCAGTCCGGCGGCCAGATACATGGCGATGTAACCGGTCTCATCTTCCGGGAATGCCAATTTTATATCCTGGCTGATCATATCCAAGCATTCTCTGGCAATTTTGTAAATGTAAGGGTATTCCCTCTTCAGATCGGTCAATATTGGATTTTTCACCGGGATACGCGAACCAGAGTATTTATAGAGCTGTGTCAGATGGTTGGATAAGTTGATAATCAACTCGGTGTCTACACGAAGTGACGGGTGCAGATAAGTAGAAGCCCGCTCAAGCAACTTGTCAACCATTGCAATAATCTCAGGGTCATAATCGCGTCTGATCTGTTCCTGCTCTTGTATGCCAGCGACCGAGAGATCGTGCAATACAAATTTTGAGGTCTTTTCCTGGCAACGATGAAGAACTTCAATGATTTCCAACAGATCCTGATCGGTCAGTTGCACCTGAAAACGGCTCTTAATTGCACTGCTGAATTGGGAGGCAATTTGAAGTTTTACCTGTCCATCCAAAAATTGCACTCCCCTTTTCTGGGAGTCGGAACTGTGCCCACCGCGCAAACGGTAAGTTACGATTGCCAGATAAAAAACGAGCAGAGCATATGCAGATTCGCGAAGCGCTAGTTTGTTTGTTTCAGCCAATTGTGAGGTTAAATTATAAAAATACCGCAATTCCAAAGGGGAGAGATAGTTCGCCAAAAACTTTTTGAAAGCCGTCTCGGTCTTGGTGTATTGCTTCTCACTGATATCCAAAGCCTCTTCAAAACGATTTGAAAAGGCTGTGTTCACACATTCCAACAAGGCGTCTGCCAGCGCAGCACGAATTTGGGCTTCAGACCCGTTTACCAGGCAACCAAAATTAGGTCGACGGGTAAGGGTTAAATGCCTGGCAGCCAGCCAGGTATCAATCGTTTCCAGATCTTTCAGGATAGTAGTACGGGAGACACAAAGCTGTTGTTCAAATTGTTTAACAACCAATGGCTCTTCAGCAAACAAGAAAGAGAGAATCAGCAATTGCAGCCGTTCCGTGGGCGTGAGGAACACCTGACCGACCTGCATCATGGAGAGATCTTTGACCAAGGCTTTGCGCTCTTCCGGGTTGATATTCAGCGAAATACCCTCACCGGGTTTTTTTATTACTTCGATGTTTTTTTTCGCCAACCATTGATCCACCCGCTCCAAACGATAATGAACCGTTCGCGTGGTCACGCCCAATTCTTCTGCAATTTTGCGAGAAGTCACCGGGGCATTTGCTTTGGCGAGCAAAGTAAGAATATTTTGACAGCAGGTATCCAGTTGAATATTTGAAGGTGACATAATTCACAACCGGTTTGATTATTACATTACTTAACTAATTAATCAACACCCAATTTTTAATGGTATTTTTTTGTAATAATTTTTTTGAACACAAGTGGCATGATTTCCCCGGCGGGGCAAAAAGTTTATATGCTATTCTATTTATGCATTACTGAAAAACACAATCCAATACTTGAGGTCGATCATACTAATGAACTCTTCGCGCGCTTTCGTAACTGACGAAACTTTGACTTTAGTTGATTTGGAATGTAATGACAAAGCGGAAGCTATAGAGCAGTTAGCAAGCCTTTTGCTAGCAGGGGGATATGTCAAGGAAAGTTATCTCCCCAACGTGCTGGCAAGAGAGGCCAGCATGCCAACCGGTTTGCAAACTAAAGCCGGCGGAGTGGCAATTCCGCACACCGACAGCGAACATGTGAACATATCCGCTGTAGCCATTGGTTTATTGTCCACACCCGTGAAGTTCAAAAACATGGCTGCCCCCAGCGAGGATGTGGATGTGGAATTGATCTTTCTGCTGGCAATCGCCGAAAAGCAAGCGGTAATGAAGGTGTTAGCGCATATGGCGGAGATGTTCCTCGACCCAGACGTGTTACGCCATATTTATACGCTTCGCGATAAAAAAGAATTATCCAGTTATATCGCTAAAGTGTTCGATGGAGGCGCATTGGTTTCAGAAGGCTAAATCTCAAAAAAAGGAATTCAGTAGAACATGATGAATGCTCGAGAAAAGTTTCTTTCAACCATGTCATTTGAACCGGGGGCACCATTATTAAAATGGGAATATGGTTATTGGGCTGGTGCCGTAAGACAATGGGGAAAAGAAGGCTTGACCCTGATGGAATCTGTTCCAGAAAAGTTGGGGGATGGAGATGCTGTTCGTGCAGAAGCAATGGGAGTGAAACCTGGTGGTTATTGTGATCAAACAATCCATGCTTATTTCGAGATGGAAGAAGGTTTTCGTCGCGTTCCGGTAAACAATTTTATGTGCCCCACCTTCCCTGTACAACTGCTTGAGGACCACGGAGACTGGGTGCTGCAAATAAATAAATGGGGCATCGAAGAACGCGCAAGCAAGGATAATTCTTCACCTGCTTCATTTTTGCGCTCACCCGTACAGACCCGTGAAGACTGGGAAAAAATAAAGGAACGATTTCAAGTTGATATTGATAAACGATTACCTGCCAATTGGTCTGAGCTTGTAAGTTCCTATAAAAACCGCACCTACCCATTAGTATTGGGCGGCGAGCAAGGCTTTTATGGCTCGCCCAGGTACCTGATCGGCGATGAGCGTTTGCTTACTATTCTGTATGACGATCCTGATCTGGTGATGAAGATCAACGAGGATCTGTGTGACTTGTGGATTTCGATTTATGAACCCATTTTGCAGCAAGTAGAGATCGATATGGCTTTGATTTGGGAGGATATGTGTTTCAAATCCGGTCCTCTGATCTCGCCAGCCATGTTCCGCAAGTTTATGCTGCCTTTTTATAAAAAACTGACCAATTTCTTTAAGGATTATGGCATTAAATCGATTTTTGTAGATACGGATGGAAACTGTTGGAAACTCATCCCCCTGTTTATGGAAGGCGGAGTAACCGGGTTATATCCATTCGAGGTAAACGCAGGGATGGATGTCGTAAAAGTTCGCGAGAGTTTCCCGCGATTACAGATCCTTGGGGGGATCGACAAAATGGCGTTATTCGGAGGTGAAAAGAACATTGATGACGAACTGAATTATAAGGTCGGCTCCATCATCAGCCAGGGAGGGTTTATTCCCACCATCGACCATCTTGTGCCCATGGATGTTCCCTGGTTGTCATTCAAACATTACCGTTCACATCTGAACAGGTTAATCGATGAATACAATGCCGGTAGCAATACAGTTGGCTAAGATCCATTATTGTTTAGCCATTTTTATCTCACACCATAAAAAGGAGCAGTGAAAATGTCGAAATATCGCACTCAGTTGTACAGCCTTTATGAAGGTATAAACAAAGAGGATTATGTAATCGCTACTTATGTTGCTTCAGCCAATTCCAAAGATTACATGCGTCTGGCAGGTGAAATCGCCGTGGAACAAACGACCGGCTCCTGGATACCAGTCCCCATGGAAACTCCGGAAGTTATGGCAAAACACGGAGCCAAGGTTATTAATGCTTTTGAAGTGCCAGATTATACTTATGAAGTTCCGGATGGGAAACGACACTTTGTATTAGAAATCGCCTTCCCCTGGATCAATTTTGGAGCGCAAATCCCCATGCTGCTCACTACCGTGATCGGCAACATCTCCATGATGGGAGATCTGAAACTGATCGATCTCAAATTCCCTGAGAGTTTCGTTAAGGAATTTCCGGGGCCGCAGTTCGGCATTCAGGGGATGCGTGAATATTTGAACGCCCCCAAGCGCCCCCTGGTGAACAACATGATCAAGCCCTGCACCGGTTTAAACCCGAAGCAAACTGGCGAGATGTTTTACGAAGTTGCCGCGGGCGGGGTTGACGTAATCAAAGATGACGAATTGATTGCCAATCCCTCTTATTCCGCGATTACGGATCGGGTAAAAGAATGTATGAAAGCCGAAAAGCGCGCCTTCGAAGAAACCGGTGAGCACACTTATTACGCTGTCAACGTTACGGATTCCCCATCCAAGATCCTGGATAACGCTCGTGCCGCAGTCGAAGCAGGAACCAACATGCTGATGGTCAATACACTGACTGCGGGCTGGGGATCATTGCAAATGATCGCGGAAGCCAAATTAGGCGTACCGATTCTGTCGCACCCTGATTACTCCGGCGTTCTTTCCTGGTCTGAGCGCAGCGGTATGAGCGCCAACCTGGTACTTGGGAAATTCCTGCGCATGTGTGGGGCAGACATTTCCGTGTATCCCACCCCCTACGGTAAACTGCCCATCAACCAGGAGCAGACCGTAAAGATTCTCTTCACCTTACAGAATGAGTTTTACGGTATGAAGCCGATTTTCCCGATGCCGAGTGGCGGATTAACACAAGGTATGGTGAAAGCGGTAATGGACGACATGGGTTGGGACATTATTCTGGGTGCAGGTGCAGCCATCCACGCTCACCCCATGGGCGGCGCTGCCGGCGCCAAAGCATTCCGACATGCCATCGACGGCGTGATGGAAGGCAAGAAGTTACGTGAAATCGCCCAAACATCCAAAGAACTTGCCGCCGCTCTGGATGCCTGGGGCGTCACTGGTGAAGAAGAAAAAGATATTTTCGGGCTGAAACAGTAGCCTTCCTCTGGTAAGGTCAGGAGAGATGAGGAGCAGCTCATCTCTCCGCCTTATAAAAAGCAGAAAATGTGCAATGGATTATCGGCTTATATCGCTTGATGTTGATGGTACTCTTTTAGACGACCAAGGAAATTTGCCAGAAGCAAATCGAACTGCTTTATTAAAGGCAAAGACTGATGGTGTTCATATTATTTTAAATACCGGAAAACCCGCCAGTACACTTACCTCCTTGATCGATCAGCTGGAAATCGGTGATCCCGCAATTACGTTGACCGGTGGATTGATCATGCAGCGGACAGCAAGAGACCAATGGCAAGTAATCAAGCGATACCCAATCTCTCAAATGGCTTTACAATCTTTAGTTCCATTTTTTACAATCATCCCACTGGCTTTATTCGTATTAACTGAAAATCGCAATATCATCTACTTCTACGGAAGTGACCCCAGTTTCAACACCTATATGAAATCACTTTTGCGGAAGACAAACTTTCAACCAGCAGAATTTTTCGACCATCCGCCATTGACCGATCCTCAAGTACTTGACCAGCAGATTGAAAAGGTAATGGTGATTTCGAACGATGAGCAGAAGATTGCCTCCTTGTATTCTGCCATGCGAAGTGCACACATACCGGGCATCGAATTTCATATTTCCGCTTTTGCGACCATCGATATCCATGCCGCTGAAACAAGCAAGAAGGTTGCCCTGGAGTATGTTGCTTCGCTGTTAGACATTTCAGCATCACAAGTTTTAGCTTTAGGTGATAATGAGACAGATCTGGATGTAATACAGTGGGCGGGGTTTGGGGCAATCATGGCAAATGGACCACGAGTAATCAAGGAACAAGCGCCACATATTGCTCCCAGTAACCAAGCAGCCGGCGTAGCACAGATCATCAACCAATATCTACTAAAGGAATAATTCAATGGATGTACAAACCGTCAAGAAATACCAACCATATGTTAATCTGGTCACACAACTGGATACACTGCGTGCCGGAAGATTTGTAAATCCGAATGAATTGAAGAAAAATACAGAGATTCCCGAACTAGGAAACATTCTGCGCGAGAAGATCAAGAACTGGGACGCCCTTTTAGAAATTTTCCATAAAACGTTTGCCAACAAATTGACCTGGGTAAATTTTGTAGAGAGCCTACGTTGGATCGAGGTTCCAACATTGACCGCATATTTATGCGTGGTAGCAATGGCATTATTCAAAAACGCCGCCTGGGCAGAAAGAATCTCTTTGCCCATTACACTGGTCGCGTTCATTTATTTAGCCATAACGCGGGTTTCGATCACCATCTTGGTCGATAACCAAGCGAAGAAATTACAAAAACAGTTGATCGCCGCCAACCCATCCTATCGAGACAAGTTACACAAAGCCGCCAATGCAACCATTGAAGCTCTCGACAATATTCTGCTGGACATGGGTGAAGGGGGATCTGACTTTCGGCTCAAGTTACGCGAGACAGATTATGCCGGGGTAACTTATATCCTCAAACCTTCCAAAATTGGGCCGGAAGTACTGGATGCTTTCCCATTTCCTTTCCATTGTAAATTAAGCAAGGCGAAATCATTTGTGCACATTTTGATGTCGCGACGAGACGATAAGTTGATTCAGGCGCTGGCAGAAGTGCCCAAATATACAGAGATTCAAATGATCGTCACCCACCCAGTGGCAGATCAGAAATCCTTCCCCAAGTTTACCGATGCACTTAAAAAGATGCACAGTCGCTTTCGCATGGTAATTGTTAATTTCAATGAAGGCGAAAAGGATACCGGAGTACAGGTATTATTCGAAGATTCCATTTGGAAACTGGACATGCGACCCACTTCCGGTTATTTACGATTGCCGTATTTGCCGGTTGACGATGAAGACGAAAAGGCAAGTTACGAGGCTTTATTCAAAGCCTCCTGGTCTGAAAATCAGTCCTTAGCGTAATTCTGGTACAGAATTCTTGATTTGTGATAGGAGACACCCCGTGAAAACTGTTGAAATCAAAGTAATCAATGAAGTAGGTCTACATGCCAGACCTGCGGCAATATTTGTTCAGACAGCAAATCGTTTTAAATCACAGATTATTTTGCGAAACATTACCAAGAACAGTATGCCATCAGACGCCAAAAGCATCCTTGGAGTCTTGGTGCTGGGGGTTGAAAAGGATGACATCATCCGATTAGAGATCAACGGTGAAGACGAAGAGGCTGCAGCCACCTGTTTGACCCGTTTGGTGGAAAGCGATTTTAAGACAGATGAAAGCGCAAACAGCCAGAATGGTGATTGAGTATGAGTGCAGATATCGCTAGTAATCTGGAGAAGAAATACACTGGTATTGGTGCAGCGCCGGGGCTGGCTGAAGCGCCAATTATCCGTTATTGCCGACAAGAAATTGAAATTCCCCACCATTGTGATTGTAACTTCGAGGCTGAAAAGAAACGCTTAAGCGAGTGCCGACAAGTTGCCTACGGTGAGTTGTTGGGAATAAAAGAAGAGCTGATTAAAGAAGGTTTAAAAGAAGAGGCTGCCGTTTTTGAAGCGCATGCCATGATCGCGCTGGACAGCGGATTGACCGTAAAATCTGACGAGTTACTACGCCAGGGGTGGAACGCCGAGGTGGCATGGATGGAAGCCATTGAATACTATGCGGAACAGATGGCATGCATTCCCGACCCCACCCTCCAGGCACGCGCGGTTGATATTCGTGATATCGGTCAACGTGTTCTGCGGATTTTGACAGGGTGCAATCAGATCGAACACTTCAAGTTGAGCCAAATCTCGGTGATCGTAGCAGAGGACCTAACCCCCTCCGAAACCGCCTGCCTGGATAAAAAGAAAGTAGGCGCTTTTTGCACTGCACAGGGAGGTCCTACATCACATACAGCGATCCTGGCAAAAGCATTAGGCATTCCGGCGATCGTGGGATTGGGAGTTGAGGTGCTGGAAGAAAAGGATGGCACACTGGCGCTGGTTGATGGCAGCAAAGGCGAAATGCTGGTGAACCCAAACCAGAAAGAGCGCGAAACCTTTCACGAAAGGCAAAAAGCCGATCGTGTTCTTGCAAATGAAGAGTTGCTGCATGCATGTGAACCTGCCATCTCCTCTGACGGGCACATAGTAGAAATTGTAGCAAACATCGGGAGCCTAAAAGATGTTCAACCGGCACTGGAAAATGGCGCCGAGGGAGTAGGACTTTTTCGCACCGAATTCCTATTTTTGAAACGCAACGTTCCGCCTGATGAAGAAACGCAGTATCAGGCATATTTGCAGGTTTTATCTGCAATGGGGAAGCGACCAGTAATTATTCGCACTCTGGACGCAGGTGGAGACAAAGATATTCCTTACCTGGATCGCGGAAAAGAGGCAAACCCGTTTTTGGGATGGCGTGCAATTCGCATTTGTCTGGATATGCCTGAAATGTTCAATGCACAATTGAGAGCGCTTTTACGTGCAGGCACTGGTCACAACTTGCGCATCATGTTCCCAATGATAGCGACAATCGAAGAAGTACGGCAAGTACGCCAAAGGCTGGATGAGGCAGCACGGCAGCTCAAGGAAGAAAAGGTGGCTGCTGCGACTGATTACCAATTTGGCATCATGATCGAAATTCCAGCCGCGGTGGTCATGGCGGATCAGTTAGCGAAAGAGGTGGATTTTTTCTCCATCGGGACAAACGATCTCACACAATACAGCCTGGCTGCCGAACGAACCAATGAAAAGGTTGCCCGTCTGTCAGACCCCTGTCATCCGGCTGTTTTGCGTCAAGTAAAACGGGTAATCGAAGAAAGTCATAACGCCGGGATCTGGACCGGCGTTTGCGGTGAGCTCGCCGGGGATTCAGATGCAACCCCAATCTTGCTTGGGATGGGGTTAGACGAATTCAGTATGTCTTCTTATTCGATCCCTCACGTGAAAGCAGTGATCCGTACCTGGTCGACGGAAGATGCCAAAGCACTGGCAACAGAAGCATTAAAGCAATTTACGGCTGCGGAAGTCCGCGCGCTTGCCCGTGCAGAAATCGAACAACGTTTGCGGAGGAGACAATGAACCCTACTGAAAATAAAGCAGCCGAGTTGTTGGGACGAACTGCGGTTATCACAGGGGGGTCATTCGGTATCGGTCGTGCCACGGCAATTCGACTGGCAGAGGCCGGGGCACGCGTTGTAATTATGGCACGCAACCCGGAGCGGCTTAACGAAACCCAAAAGCTGCTCGAAGATGTTACTGCGGCTGAAAATATCCTCTCCGTTCAATGTGATACCAGCCAAGAAGACCAGGTGATCGCTGCGTTTGCGAAAGCAGTTGACAGGTTTGGTAAGATCGACATCGTGGTAAACAACGCCGGGTCAATCAAGAATGCATTGGTCGAAAATTGTTCACTCGAGTTGTGGGAGGAAATGTATGGGGTTCTGGCTCGCGGGTATTTCCTGGTTGCCCGTGAAGCTTTCCGACATTGGAAAGGGCTCCATATCGATGGCAGTTTAATCTTTGTGGCAAGCAAGAACGGTGTTACAGCCAGCCCCGGTGCCAGTGCATATTCTTCCGCCAAAGCCGCAGAATTGCACCTGGCACGCTGTCTGGCAGAAGAAGGCGGACCTTTTGGCATTCGGGTGAATTCGGTCATGCCAGACGGGGTGATTCGAGGAACCAATATCCTCCCCCCTGAAGAACGTGAAAAATCAGCGGCCAGACACGGAATCAAACCCGAAGAACTGGAAGACTATTATCGAAATCGCAATGCGCTCAAACGATCGATCACCGTGGAGGATATTGCAGAAGCGATTCTCTTTTTTAGCGGTGACCGGAGCTACAAAATTACAGGTGCAGCACTACCGGTCGATGGTGGCCTGGTTTCAGCTTACATGAGATAGGATGCACAATGAAAGAACGATCAAGTTTTATCATTGGAGAAGAAGCCACATTAACCAAGACTTTTTCAATCGATGATATCGAGGATTTTGCCCGTATTTCTGATGATCACAATCCCATTCACCTGGATGAGGAGTATGCAGCAAATTCTTTCTTCAAATCCCGGCTAGTGCATGGCATTCTGGTAAGCGGATTAATCTCGGCAGTTCTTGGCACACAGCTGCCCGGCCCGGGTGCAATTTATTTAAGCCAGAATTTGCGCTTTTGCGCGCCGGTTTTTCCGGGAGATACGATCACTGCGAAGGTAAAAGTAAGCGAATGGGATGAAGTGAAGGGGCGGGTTACTCTTGCCACCGAAGCGACAAATCAGCAGAATACCACGGTGATCACCGGCGAAGCGAAACTGGTAATGTCGGCCTTTATTCACAAAGGCTGATCGATTTTATTCTTGTTGGAGGCAATATGGCACTGAAAACGCGTGAGGAATATATTGAAAGCCTTCGGAAAATAAAGAAACAGGTGTACATGTTCGGTGAGAAAGTCGATAATGTTGTGGATCATCCCATGATCCGACCTTCTCTCAACGCGGTTGCATTGACGTATGAATTGAGCCACAACCCAGAACATGAAGATTTAATGACGGCTACTTCCAGCCTAAGCGGTGAAAAGATCAATCGCTTCACCCATTTACATCAGAGCCCAACCGATCTGATGAATAAAGTAAAAATGCAACGTTTGATGGGGCAGTGTACCGGCTGTTGTTTTCAACGCTGCGTTGGCATGGATGCCTTCAATGCAGTCGATATTGTCACCGACAAGATGGACCGCGAATTGGGAACCCAGTATAACGTACGTTTTCGCAAGTATTTGCGTCACGTGCAAGATGAAGATCTGGTGGTTGACGGTGCAATGACCGATCCCAAGGGAAACCGCAAACTTTCTCCCTCTGAGCAGAGCGATCCAGACCTTTATTTGCACATTGTTTCAGAAAACGATGAAGGCGTGGTCATTCGTGGGGCGAAAATTCACCAGACAGGCGCCCTCAACTCACACGAAATCCTGGTGATGCCCACGAGAGCTCTGAAGGAAGCAGACCGCGATTATGCCGTTTGTTGTGCGGTTCCTGCCGACGCTGAAGGAATTGTTTACATCTACGGCCGCCAGGCAAGCGATACCCGCAAGTTGGAAGGCGGAAAGATTGATGTGGGAAATTATCAATTCGGAGGACATGAGGCCGTCATTATATTCAACGATGTCTTTGTTCCGCGGGAAATGGTCTTTATGTGCGGCGAAACAGCCTACGCCGGGGAGCTGGTTGAGTTATTCGCCGGGTACCATCGCTCAAGTTATGGCGGCTGCAAGGTCGGGGTCGGCGATGTTCTGATCGGGGCGGCTCAATCCATTGCACGTTATCAGGGCGCCGAAGGAGCTTCGCATATAAAAGACAAGCTGGTTGAAATGATCCACCTGAACGAGACTTTGTATGCGTGCGGTTTAGCCTGCTCGGCTGAAGGGAAACCGGCAGCTTCAGGCACATATGCCATCGATATGCTGCTGACAAACGTCTGCAAATTGAATGTGACACGCTTCCCTTACGAAATTGCCCGTCTTGCCCAAGATATTGCCGGTGGTCTACTTGTGACCATGCCCTCAGAGAAAGATTTCAACCATCCAGAAATCGGCCCTTTGTTGACCAAGTATCTAGCAGGAGTGAGTTCGGATGCCACTGAAAACCGGCAACGTATGTTACGCCTGATCGAGAATCTTACCATTGGTGTGGGAGCTGTCGGTTATTTGACCGAATCGATGCACGGGGCGGGTTCTCCGATGGCGCAGCGGATTATGCTGGCGCGGCTGGCGAGATTAGATCAAAAAGAGAAGATTGCCGAAAAAATAGCCGGTATCACAGAAACAGAATAGCGATAATGACTCTTTTCCTTACTCACCCCGACCCGCAAGGTGGGGTGAGTAAGAATTTGGAGGTAATTGATGGCTTTGTGGGTAGATCATGTTCAGGCGCATACGGTAAGCGCAGAAAAAGCCGCCGGTCTTGTAAAATCTGGGGATATGGTTGTGTTTTCGCATGCGTGTGCGGAACCCAAACTCTTGCCGGCTGCGCTGGTACAGCAGGCAGATCGGTTACGCAATGTCAAAATTATTCATATGGTTGCGGTCGGTCCAGCCTTGTACTGTCAAGAAGAATATGCAGAAAGCTTCAGGCATATCGCATTATTCGCAGGCGGCAGTACCCGAAAAGCAATCCAAGATGGACGGGCGGATTATTTACCCTCCTATTTCTATCAGATTCCCGAGTTATTCGATTCGGTCTTGCCGGTTGACATAGCCATGATTACTGTGTCGCCACCCGATGTAAACGGCTATTGCAGCCTGGGCGTTTCAGTCGATTACACTCGCAAGGCAGTGCAAACAGCAAAGCTGGTAATTGCCGAGCTAAATTCCAATATGCCCCGTACACATGGCGATTCGTTCATCCATGCCAGTGAGATCGATTATTTTGTAAAAACGGATGAACCGCTTTACGAATTGCAGCCACCGAACATAAGTGAGGTGGAGAACGCGATCGGCAGGCATGTTGCAGAATTGATCAGCGATAACGCCTGTTTGCAACTGGGAATAGGTGGAATTCCCGATGCCGTGTTGGCAAATCTGGATGATTTCAAAGATTTGGGCATCCACTCAGAGATGATTTCGAACGGGGTGAAAGACCTGGTTGAAAAAGGCGTGGTGACATGCAGCAAGAAGACTCTACATCCCGGCAAGATTGTAGTCACATTCATGATGGGAACCAAACCTTTCTATCAATGGATCAATGACAACCCTATGATCGAAATGCACACCGTGGATTACGTGAACGATCCATGTGTGATAGGCAAAAACGATCACATGGTCTCGATCAATTCGGCAATAGAGGTCGATCTGCTCGGTCAGGTGTGCGCCGACACCATGGGAGCAAAGCAATTCAGCGGTGTGGGAGGTCAGGTGGATTTCGTACGGGGAGCGCGCCTATCCAAGGGTGGCAAAGCCATTATCGCACTTCCAAGCACAGCAAAAAATGGCGAAATTTCGCGAATCGCGCCCTTCTTGAAGCAGGGCGCTGCCGTAACAACTTCCCGAAACGAAGTTGATTATATTGTGACAGAATTTGGCGCTGCCGCCTTACGCGGCGCAACCATCAACCAACGGGTTCAATCTTTAGTCAAAATTGCTCATCCGCAGTTTCAGGAAGAATTAAGTAAATCAGCCAGAGAAGTTTACGGATTGAAGATATAGAATGACCATTTACAAAAAATGTGACATACGAGGAAAATTTGGCACAGAACTGACGGCTGACCATGCAAAACGGTTAGGAATGGCATTATCACAAATCCTACCGCATGAGGTTCAGGTACTGGTGGGCGGTGATGGGCGTATTTCTACACCAATGTTACAGAGAACACTAATCGACAGCTTAGTTTCTCGCGGCTTGAATGTGATCGATCTGGGAATGGTTTCAACGCCGGCATTTTATTTTGCCAGACAGCACTTGAATATTCAGGCGGGGGTAATGGTAACCGCTTCACACAATCCGGCCAGTGATAACGGCTTCAAGATCATTCTGGGGGAATACCCCATTACCCCGACCGAAATGGAAAGCATTGCCAGCCTGATGGAAAGCAAGAATGCCATCCATTCGGGTCAAGCGGGAAAGCTGTGCACTTATTCCATCCGGGCTGAATACCTCGTCCAGCTTAATAAATTCATTCCGAATTTAACAAATTTGAAACTGGTCATAGATTGCAGCAATGGAATGGCTGCCCATACTGTTCATTCCGTCTGGGCGGCGAGCAAGGCAAATGTTGTTTATATTCTGGATCAAATTGACGGGCATTTTCCATCTCATGAGCCGAATCCGGCAAAGGCTGAGAATCTGCATCTATTGGGCAATGCTGTTGTAAACAACGGTGCCAATTTAGGTATTTGTTTCGACGGGGACGGCGACCGGGTCGGTTTCGTTGATGAAAAAGGGCAGCAAATCTCTAATGATAAAGTCATCGCCCTTCTTGCTATGCGTGCGCTCAAGCAGGGTGCGGCGCCAATTGTTTACGACCAAAAAAGCTCACGAATCGTTGCGGATACGATCCGTCAGGCTGGGGGTACGCCCATTCTCGAACAATCGGGGCATACCTTCATCAAACGGGCTTTTCTGCTTAATAAAGCGCCCTATGCGGGCGAAGTTACCGGGCACCATTTCTTTCAGGAGGTCGAGGGAGATGACGGGATGTTGGCGGCATTATTCTTTTGCGAGCTGTTGGCGCAAAGCGGCAAGAAAACATCTGCCTGGTTGGCTGAGATCCCAGAGTATCCAATTACACCCGACATTCGCATTCCTTTTGATTTGAATAAGGTGGAAACATTATTCAAAATACTGGAGGAAAAACTAAGCGATGCGATCTCGATTGATCATCGAGACGGTCTGCGCTTTGAATTTCCTGATAGCTGGTGCATCATTCGTCCGTCGGTAACCGAGCCGATGATCACAGCACGATTCGAGGGTATCAACCAGAATGCGCTTACCAACCTAATCGCACGAGTAGGTGAACTGGTGCCCCAGTTGTCACAAGCTGCGGGTAAATCATTTGTCCCGGAAAAAGGTGAGAACCGTGACTAAACACACCGAAGCCGTACTGGGTATTGATTTGGGCACGCAAGGCGTGCGCGTTGTCGCTGTGGATCAGAATGGTACCATCCTTGGCACCAGTGCCATGCCAATGCCGCCTCAAAAATCCGAACTACCAGAAGGCTGGCATGAGCAAAACCCAGAAGATTGGTGGCTGATCATTTGCCATGCATTGAATGATCTCATCCAAACCCTGCCGCAAGAAGTAACCATAAAAGGAATCTGCGCGGACTCTACCTCGGGTTCCCTGGTGATAATCGACGGGGACGGAATACCGTTACACCCGGCAATTCTATACAACGATACACGCAGCAGACCCTTCGTCGCGGAAATCAGACAGGTTATGACAAACCTCGAAGAGAGGCTTGGCATTGCTTTTTCATCTTCGTTCGCTTTGCCAAAAATCGTTTGGCTACAGAGGACACTCCCCCAACTGTTCGACAAAACGGCATATTTTCTTTCGGCAACCGACTTCATTGTAGGCAGGTTAACCGGAGAATACGGTGTTTCTGACTTTAATAACGCACTCAAAACCGGATATGACGTTTTGAATTTGAACTGGCCAAGAGAAATTGAGTCTGAGCTTGGCGTGCCAATCGCAAAACTTCCCCGAATTGTTTCCCCTGGAACGCTGATCGCCCGAACCAGCGCGAAGTGTGCACACAGCACCCTTTTAGGCGCGGGTATTCCGGTCTATGCCGGGGCAACAGACGGCACGGCTGCGCAGTACGCCTCCGGTGCCGTGACTGCCGGAGCCTGGAACAGCACGCTGGGTACGACACTGGTAATCAAAGGCATATCCCAAAACTTCATCATCGATCCACAGAAGAGAATCTATTGTCACCGGCATCCTGAAGGTTGGTGGATGCCCGGCGGGGCAAGCAATACCGGGTGCGAGTGGATAAATGCACAATTTCCGCATGCCGATCCGGGTGCAATGGACTTTGCGGCAGAAAAGTGCCTGCCAACTTCCCTGGTCTGTTATCCACTGGCACGAAGAGGAGAGCGTTTCCCATTCATTGCGCCTGATGCTACCGGATTTCTCCTCGGCGAAGTGGAAAACGACGGGCAAAGGTTTGCCGCCGGCTTGGAAGGCACGGCAATGGTTGAGCGTCTATCCTTCGAACTGCTCCAATCAGTAGGGGCTCCATTGGAAGACCCTATTTTTGTCACAGGAGGATCAGCACGTTCTGATATATGGCTAAAACTAAGGGCAACTGTTCTGAATCATGTGTTGGTACGTCCTCAGTTCAGTGATACCTGTATGGGGGCGGCTATTTTGGCTGCATCCGGTTGCTGGTATCACAATTTGAATGAGGCAGCAAAAAACCTGATTCGTTTGGGCGGTGCAATCCAGCCTAATCAAGAATTATTGGAAATATATGAAGAAAAGTATTCTCAGTTTAAATCGGCCCTAATTGCAAGAAACTATCTTAGCTGAGCACGAAAAGGGAAAATCCATGAATCCTGTTGATATGTTGCATCAAAGCGTGATCGAAGGGGATGCGAACGGAGTACAAGAACAAGTTGAAATCTGTTTGAGCCAGGGTATTGCTCCCGAGACTATATTAAACGATGGTATGGTCTCTGCGATGGCAGAGGTGGGACGGCTTTTCGAAGAAGGTGAATTCTTTGTGCCCGAAATGCTGGTCAGCGCCCGAGCGATGAAAACCGGTCTGGCAATTTTGAGACCTTACCTGGCAAAAGCAAACGTAAAACCAGCAGGGAAAGTGGTGATCGGTACGGTGCAGGGAGACTTGCACGATATCGGAAAAAACCTAGTGTCAATCATGCTGGAAGGGGGAGGTTTTGAAGTGATCGACCTAGGGACCGATATCTCAGCCGAAGCCTTTGCCAAAGCAGCACAAGAAAAGAAAGCCGACATTGTTGCCATGTCGGCGCTGTTAACCACCACCATGCCTCGAATGCAAGAGACCATTGCAGCCCTTCAGGCTTCCGGTATCAGGTCGTCGGTGAAGGTGATGGTGGGAGGCGCCCCATTGACACAGAAATACGCTGACGCAATTGGCGCGGATGGGTTTTCATCCGATGCAAGTCGGGCGGTTATTGTAGCCAAAGAATTGATCAAGCAAGGTTGATCACCTCCGCCGAATAGAGCCGGAATTCAAGTACTCTCGTTCATCACCCAATCATGAGTAAAGGAGTATTTATGTTATTACAATCCTTACGTGAACAGGTTTACGAAACAGCCAAACAAATGGTGGTTGATAATCTGGCATATGGCGCACAAGGGAACGTAAGCGCCGTGGACCGGGAAAGCGGTTTGGTAGCCATTACTCCCACCGCCATCCCGTATGCAAAGATGAAGGTCGAGGATATTGTGGTAATCGACCTGGAAGGTAATTTAGTAGATACGCGCTGGCGCCCGACAAGTGAAACACCCATGCACCTGATCTTTTATCAGAAACGTGCGGATGTAGGAGCTGTTGTGCATACACATGCGCCATATGCCACATTGTTCGGCGTAATCCATGAGCCAATACCAGTACTGCTGACGGAAGCGGCAACATGTTTGGGCGCTCCAGTACCCGTAGCTCCCTATTGCCGACCGGGCACTCCAGAGCTTGCCCAGACCGTTTTAGAGAAGATGGGAGCAGGCGTAGCCGTATTACTTGCACAGCATGGTCTGCTTAGTGTCGGCACTGATCTCGGTCAGGCTTATGATACAGCCATGGCGGCTGAAACTTCCGCCCGACTAATGATCATGATCCGCTCCATGAATGCCAAAGCCAATCCCTTACCCGACGGGGAAGTCGAATTCATGCGGGACCTCTACCTGACTAAATACAAACCTGCTCCGGCGAGAGTGGACAAGTAAGGTAAAACACAAATATCACACGGCTACTTAGCTGTCATTCGACCTTGACCAGCACCGCGCGGACGACGGTACGCCAGCGGTAGGTATCCTGTTGCGGGTCATATCCGCGGCAGGTGATTAAGGTCAGCCAGGACTGCTCTTCATGCCGGGTAAGTACATTTCCGGCATCAGGTGAGACGAACAAATCCACCGAGCGAACCTCATAGATGTAGTCCTGTCCCCAGGCATGGACGAGCATCCGGTCGCCCCAAACCAGGCTGTCCAGCCGGGAAAACGGACCGGGATTCCCTTCCGCATCGGTAACATGCCCCGTCAACACCGAGTTGCCATTCCAGGTGGGAAAAGCAGTTCCCTGAAGGTAACCCACATTGCCGCCCAACCAGGTTACATCCCAATCCGGTCCGGGGACACCCACAATGGAGCTCTGTAACCCCAATGTAGGGACATCCAGAACGATGCCGGCATCCTGATAAGCCTTTCCGACCGGCCGGGGCGGCAGCACGGATTGCCTGCCGGGAGCAAAGCCGGTGGCAGGCAATTGACGAGCGGTATTCCCATTATTGGTAGGGACGATGGTAAAGGTAACGGTGGAATCCGCCACCCGATTATTCAAAAATACTGTACCCGTTGGATCGCTGATAGAAGTGGTACCGCAGACAAACAAGCGATACGTCCCCGCCGGCAATGCCGCACCATTGTTTATGGACAGGTGCGCAATGTAGGTTGAAGGATCATAGGAGACCGAGTTAACCGGTATTTCCAGATCATCCGGCTGCAGTCCGCCCACTTGAAGCGGACCGCAGGCTGTAGTATCAAAAACCTCATTCGCTCCCCGAGAAACCAACAAGTAGTTGGCAGTGTTATCCGCCGAATTCGGGTCGGATGAATCCCCATGCAGGACATCCAGATTGAATTGGACCGAAATATCCGACAGACTCCCGGTAAGCTGTACGCCATCCACGGGAACGGTATTGGCGCTTAGCTCAAGCACCGTGGGAAACTGGCTGGAAGAAATCGAAACGCAGGCAGCCTCCCCCGCGGTGTAATTTGCGTCTCCATTGTAATGCGCCTTAAAGGACAAGCCATTCACGGTAAGGATGGAACCCAGACTCGGATCGGCGATACCACTGCCATCCAGAGCAATCGTACCGGCGGTAATCCCGGTACCGCTGCAGGAAGGATTGCCATAGCTGGTAAAGGTGATCGTACCGACGGGTGACGCACCCGTGCCTGTAACCTGTGCGGATGCGTGCAGCGTATCCCCAATGGCAGCCGATATCAGCGTGGCATGGGCAGCATCATGGATGGTGGCCGTAACCAAGGAATTGAGGGTGAGGAAGGTTTGATCCTGACCGTAGGTAGTGCCGTATGAATTCATCCCCACCGCCCGATAATGATAGGTCGTATCGGGGATCAAATTGCTGAGGTCCGCGTGAACCGGAACCAGGAGACTGCCAGTGAGCGGGCTTTCTGCAGCCACAATGCTAGAACCGTAGGCGGTCGTTAAGCCATATTCAAACCGAACGGCTGTGCTGCCACCCATGGCATTTACAGAGCCGTTTACGGCGGCAGTTGTGCTGGTTATATCGGTCGCGGCGCTGGTAGCCACAATACTGGTCCAATCATCATTGGTGATCGTGCCCAGCCCCTGCCCATCGGCCAGGTTGGCACCGGTAACGTTGGTGATATTTACGTAGAAAGTTTCATCCGGTTCGGGTGCGGCATCACCATTTACGACTACATCAAAAGTATAGGAATTGGAGCCCTCGGGTATCACCTGCGCCGTCAGTGATTTCGACTGATAATCAGAATCGGCCGAGGTGGCAGTTCCATCGGCAGTAGCAATATCAAAGGTCACTCCGCCGGAACTGGCTGGCGTGGGCAGGCTCACGGTAAATGTAAAAGTGGTTGTGCCAGAATTCCCTTCCATATGGGTGACATCATCAATGGAAAGCGCACGGGGGTCCAGATTTTCCAGCGAGAAATCTACCGATGATTCCACCCCTGTCGCTCCGGCACTGACCAGGTATGCGCCAACCGTGCCATTGGCAGTGGCGGTTACCTCCGCAGCACCACCGGCGATGACAGCAGGATTTCCGGCAAGCAGCGCACCGGCGCCCGATGCAGGCGCAGTAAAGGTTATTTTTCCTCCGCTCACCGGTTCAGACGAATCATTGGCAGTTACCGTCACTTGCAGCGGGTCGGTAAAAGCCGAACCTGTAAATGCGCTCTGTTCATCGCCGCCACTCGCGCTCAATATAAAGCCCTGCGATTCAAATGCCCCCAGGTCACAGGCTGTCCCCTGCGGAACGGATACATCCCGCTGATCCGCAGAGAGACAGGTAGCGCTGTTGCCGGCATCCAAAGCCGGCGAACCCGGCAACAGTGCATAGGTTTGGGTACCGCCGCCATAATCGGCCAGAGGTGCAAGAAGAGGATCCGCCATAATCGTCCCGGCAACGTTGCCACTCTCAATCAGGCAGTGGTCCACAATTACCTGGTCGGACACTTCCTGGTAAATATCATAGGGGTGGGAAGGAAGCGAAATGAAGTTGTTGGCAACGATGCTGTTCTTCAGGTAGCTAAAACCAACGTTGAAGATACCCGCCCCGCCGTAACTCGGATTTAGAGTGAGTGCGTTGTCGACAACCGTACTATTCAAAACCGTCAGGTATAGAGCATTGTAGATTGCCCCACCTTCGAGACGCGCTCTATTACCGCTGATCGTGCTCCTTTGAATTAGGAGCCTTCCAGTAGCGTTGTAGATCGCTCCACCCATTTCGCGGGCCAGATTATCCTTGAAAACGATTTGATCCAAGGTGGCTGTTCCTGCATTGAATAGTGCACCTCCATAGTCAGCAGTATTATTTGAAAGCTCACTACGGATGACCGTCAATAAACCAGCATTGTAGATGGCAGCGCCATGGGACGTATAACTCAAGTTATTGTAGCGGGTGATCGTACAACCATCGAGCGCCAATACCCCTGCATTGGAGATCGCACAAGCGTCCTGGTAGCGACCATCGAAGGTCAGGTTTTTCAAAGTCACCACGCTGGCACTGTCTGGAATATTCACCGTGGCGACATCGAGGACAACCGTGTGTCCCGAGGCATCGATTGTCAGGCTTCTATCAATTGTCCGGTTGAAGGATATGGTGTAATCACCCGCAAAGTCGATCATGCCTCCGTCGCAAACCTCGATCGCCGCGCGATCCAGACTGCCGGGTCCACTTGAGGCATTATTGGTCACCGTCACCGTATTGGCACAGACGGATGGAGTAAGTGAGAAATCGTCCACGGCTAATCCGTCATCATCGAAGGAGGCATCATAATCCACCCAACGAAACCAAAAGGTACCGCCATTGGGAATATTCAAATTCGAAAGAGTACCCTGAAGCAACCGGCGATTAAGTGGATTATTACCATCCCGTGCTCCAATGAGGCCGGCTGTTACCGCACTGGTAAAATCCAGGTCGTCAAAATCCGTCCAAACACCGGTGGTTAGCGAAGCGGCATTGGTGCTGTACTGAAAATCCAATCTATCCAGGCGAGCGGTGCTGCCCAGTCGCCATTGCTCGCCAAAATAACTAATATCCAGTATAGAGATTGCGGACCCGGAATTGTTGGTGAACGATACACCATAGATCGAACTGAACCCTGCCGTTTGCAAGGAACCTAAAGCCCGATCGATGCCAGCGGCAGAACCATAACTATAAGTATCCCCCAGGCTGGCGGTGCCATCATCTGCGGTATAGGCTGTGTCGCCACCCGTTTCGATGAAATACCATCCCAAGGGGAGCGCGGTATTCCCGGCTCCAGTATTGGCAAGACTATTGAAATCCTGTGTATAAGCGGAAAAATCAGAAAGGCTGACCGCGCCAGCGGCTGACACAGTTTTTGCCGCCGGACCGGCAAACGCGATCAATGCAAGGGTACCTGCCATCAACACACGGACTACGCTGCCGACCACCATGTTGCTTCGTAACGTTTCCATGCCGTGTTGCTCCAATCGTTCTTTTTTGTCTGCAGTGAAGTGCATGTGCAAGTTTTAATTATATTAAATTAACCGATTCCGCATCGGCAAGGGAGAAGTTCTAGATTAAAAAGGTACACACTTATTTTACGGGAAGGAAAACCCAACGTCAAGAAAACACGCCAGCAAATTTTCCCAAGCAAAGTGAGCAGACAACCTTATACAT
>CAZWKK010000003.1:14425-27197 GCA_964634855.1 uncultured Anaerolinea sp. | reverse complement strand
CAGCCTTTCCGTATCATTGGTGTTCTGGCCTCTAAAGGTGGATCTTCGTTCGGGTCACAAGACAATATTGTGCTTATTCCGCTCACCACCGCCCAGATACATTTGTTTAGCATGTCTTCCAATGAGATCGATATGCTGATGGTTCAAGCCACCTCGGCCAACACCGTCAAACAGGCCAGCGACGAGATTTCGCAGATCTTGCGTCTGCGTCACCGCACCAAGGTTGGACAAGACGACTTTACCATCTTCTCTCAGGAAGATTTCGTGGCCACAGCACAGACCATTACCGGTGTGCTCACCATTTTCCTCGGCGGTATTGCCGCCATCTCCCTGTTGGTCGGCGGTATTGGTATTATGAACATCATGCTGGTATCTGTCACTGAGCGCACCCGCGAGATCGGTCTGCGCAAAGCTCTTGGCGCCCGCAAAAAAGACATTCTCATCCAGTTCCTCACCGAATCTTCATTACTGAGTCTCTTTGGAGGAGTGGCAGGCATCATGTTGGGCTGGCTAATCGCCTTTGTGGTTGGGCGTATTGCTTCGGCCAGCGGCACGCCTTTCACACCTGTGGTCAGCATCAATGCCATTGTTCTGGCCACCGTGTTCTCCACCGCCGTTGGGCTTTTCTTTGGCCTCTACCCGGCCAACCGGGCTGCCAGCCTGGAACCAGTGGAAGCCCTGCGTTACGAGTAAATGTAAACCTAAGTTAAATGTTGACCGGGATTCTCGCGAATCCCGGTCATTTTTTATTTACTTTTGTTCTGGAATGACGATCCAAAGGATCAAATACGCCCAGAAGGTGGCCGTCCCCAGGAACAAGCCGAGGATGAACAATACCCGCATCAGGGTCGGATCAATGTTAAAGTACTCGGCCAATCCACCGCAAACCCCACCCAACTGGCGGTTGACCACAGAGCGGTACAAACGTTTCGAAGTGTCCATTTCGCTCCTAAAGAATAGTAGTGGTGGGTGCCTCAGGAACGACGATCCACATCACCACATACGCCCAGAAGGCGGCAGAAGCTGTTAGGAAAAAGCCCAATACAGCGACCAAACGAACAACGGTCGGGTCTACATTAAAATATTGGGCCAAACCACCACAAACACCGCCTAACATGCGGTCTGTGCTGGAACGATACAAACGTTTCGGTTGATTATCCATGATCTAATGATCCTCCAATTAATTTATTCAATTCATTTACGCAAAGAAAATGAAATGGTTGCAGGAATCGAAATAGAATGAGTTACAATCAATTTAGATAATTAGAAGTTGATAGATCGATTGGAGGTTTACATGGCGAATCAATTTCCTGTAGAAACACAACAGTTGGTGAAATTCATTGAAAAACAATCATTTGCTGAAGAAGATAAAAAACGCTTGCTGGAATTTTTGAACGAAAACGGACTTGACCAGGAGATCCTGGAAGAGGTGCATCAAAAGTTCCTGGCTATCCCCAAAGAGCAGTTTGCCAATGATTGGCAGCGGGCCAAGGTCAACATGGAATTTACCAATATTCAAAAACACTGGCGTTTGAACCAGGCCAGCCGAAACTTTAAGCATTCCAGATAGTAAATCGTTTTATCCATGGAGAAGCCGGAGGGTATCCTCCGGTTTCTTTTTTAGTGTAGAATTGACCAATTCTTTTTTCAGGTGAACCTATGGGACCTACAGGCAAAGACAAAGAACGCATCCTGGCTGATCTGGCCATGTTGCTTGCGGCCGTCATTTGGGGAGGCGGGTTTGTTGCCCAACGTCAGGCAACAGACCATCTCGATTTTTTTGCCTATAACGCGCTCAGGTTCCTGTTGGCTGGTCTGGTGATCTTGCCCCTGGCCATCAAGCGCCTTAACCTCAACAAAGAGAGCATTTTGTGGATCTTACTAAGCGGCGGTGCTTTGTTTATCGGCAGCGCCCTGCAGCAAGCCGGCCTGCAAACCACCACTGCCGCATCAGCAGGGTTCATCACCGGGTTGTATGTGGTGCTGGTTCCTTTGTTTTTGGCCATTTTCTGGCGATTAAAGATCCCTGCCCTCAATTGGCTGGCAGCTCTGGCTGCGCTTTTTGGCACTTACCTGCTCAGCACCAGCGGCAAAGGCTTTAACATCTCCACTGGTGACCTGCTGGAACTGGCAGGAGCATTTGTCTGGCCTTTTCATGTGATCATTGTTGGATTTGCAGCGAAAAAATTGAATCCTTTTGTGCTGTCTGCGGGACAATCACTTGTATGCGGACTGTTGAATTTGGGCTTCAGTTTCTTTTTCCAACCCATCACGTCCGCAGCCGCTTTGGCTACAATTTGGCCCATCCTTTATGGAGGGATTTTTTCTGTGGCGGGTGGGTTCACCTTGCAAACCCTGGGACAATCCAAAGCACCCACAGCAGATTCAGCCCTCATCCTCAGCCTTGAATCTGTCTTTGCAGCCATATTTGGCGTACTCCTGTTGGGTGAAAAAATGAACCCCATCCAGATTTTGGGCAGCGTCATCATTATGACTTCCATTTTTGGCGTACAGGTTTATTCAATTTGGCAGGGTCACAAAGCCAGCAGACAAATTAATGCCAATTAAGATGGATGAGTACTTCTTCATTCATCGCTTGACACCCTATTTTGCCTGTGTTAAAGTAAATTGTTATCCTAAGCTATTAATCATTTGAGGTGAGTCTTTGGTTCCAAGAAACATCCCTTCGCTTGTAGAACGCTTGCGCGAACTACAGCAGACAATGCCTGAAGTTGAGGCAGCCGCAATTGTCAGCCTGGATGGACTGATCATTGCTTCTGCCTTACCTGAAAATATGAGTGAAGATCGGGTTTCTGCCATGTCAGCAGCCATCCTTTCTCTCGCAGAGAGCATCTCACAAGAAATGGGGCGAGGTTCGCTGGAACAAGTTTTTACCAAGGGCGAAAATGGCTATGTGATCCTCACCACCATCAGCGAGCACGCCGGATTGACCGTCATCACCAACCAGCAGGCAAAACCTGGCCTCATCATCATGGAAATGCAACGCGCTGCCCAGGATCTGGTAAAGATCCTCTAATCTCCTTCCCAAGAAGAAGCCCATGAGCACAATCATCGTTATCCCCACTTATAACGAGCGGGAAAACCTCCCCACCCTCATCGACAAATTATTTTCTCTTCCCATTGCTGACCTTGAACTTTTGATCGTGGACGATAACAGCCCCGATGGCACCGGCCAGATGGCTGATGAATATGCTGTTCAGAAGCCGGGTAAAGTTCACGTTCTGCATCGCAGTGGAAAATTGGGTCTGGGTACTGCCTATGTGACGGGCTTTAAGCAAGCCATTGAACTGGGCGCTGACCGAATTGTGCAAATGGACGCTGATTTCTCTCACCCGCCTGAAAAATTGGTGGAGATGCTGGAAGCCAGCCACAAATCTGACCTGGTGTTGGGCTCCCGCTATATTCCTGGTGGCAGTCTCGATAAAGATTGGCCCTGGTACCGCAAAGCACTCTCTGGCTTCGGTAATTTTTATGCGCGCACCCTCCTGGGTGTCAAGATCCGCGATATCACCGGCGGCTACCGCATGTGGAACCGCAGTGCCCTGCAGCGGATTCCTCTGGAGCGAATCCGATCCAATGGATACATGTTCCAGGTAGAGATGGCCTATTTGGCTTCCAAACTCGGTTTTTCTGTCATCGAAATTCCCATCTACTTTGCCGAGCGGAAGTTTGGAAAATCAAAGATCAACTTTTCCATCCAGGTGGAAGCAGCCATCAGCGTGTGGAAGTTGCCCTTCCGCTACGCAGACGTTCACAAGTAATACCAATCAGATATCCTAATAGAACAGCGGGGATCATTCTCCGCTGTTTTTCTTTGATAGGTACTCGCCCGTCAGGGTACGCCACTCGGTCAATTCCAGGGTTTGTGCCCGCCGGGTGGGGTCAATGCCAGCCGCCTGTAACAAGGCTGCCGCTTCATCCCCTGTGCAGCGCAAGCCTGCTGAAATGGTGTTGCGCAAGGTTTTGCGCTTCTGGGCAAAGCCAAAATGAGCCAGTTGAAAAAAGGTGTCCAGCCATTCTGTGGGGATGAGCGGTTGTTCGTAAAGATCAATGCGCAGGGTGGAAGAATCTACATTGGGAGGCGGGAAGAACGCTCTAGCCCCAATATTCAAGACAACCTGGGGGTCCCCAAACACCTGCACACTGAGAGCCAAAAGGGAATAATCGCCTGCAGTTGCGCAAATCCGCGAGGCCACCTCTTTTTGCATGGTCAACACCATGCGGTTGGGACGGTTTTTGCTTTCCAACAAATGGCGGATCAGCGCTGAGGTAATGTAATAAGGAATGTTGGCCACGACCAGATAAGGTTCTTGCCCCATGATGGTAACGGGGTCGATCTCAAGCATGTCACCGCTGATGATCTGAGTATTGGTAAATTGGGCTGTCACTTCTTTGAGGATGGGCACCAGTTTCTTATCGATCTCAACGGCCACCACCTGGCTGGCCTTCTGCGCCAGGGCACAGGTCAGGCTGCCCAACCCGGCGCCGATCTCCAGAACATGATCTGAGCCTTCAACCCCTGCCACCTGTACGATCCGCTTCAGTACATTGGTATCGACCAAAAAATTCTGACCCAGGCCCTTGTGCGGGTCCAGGTGATGTTGCCGTAAGATTGAACGAACGTCCGGGAAAATGGCGTCTATGGCAGCACCGCCGGTACATTGGCAGGTGCAGGCGCCAAGAAGTAAATCGTCACTGATTGCGACCACAGTTCCCAGTCGGCATCTGTATAGCCCAGGTCGATCCAGTACTGGCCGGGAATACCGCCGCCAATATCTTCAACGGTGCCAATGCCATAACCAGGCACGTAGATCTGTGAACCGGCAAAAATGTTGTACCAGGCACGCGTCACCGCGATGACGCCTTTCTGTACAGGAGCCCCGGATGCGGTACTGTAATAGCAGCGGTCCGCGGCTGACCGGCAGGGGGAGTAAGAGGTTGCCCGCACAGTGACAGCTCGGTAGTAAGTGATGTTACCGTACTCAGTACTCATGGTCTGGTAGCTCACGTCAGAACCGTACGCCACCTTGCGGTTGACGGGTTCCTGCAGAGTTTCAGTGCTCTCCACAACCCGGGAAGCTTCCACTCCATCTTCGTATCGAATCCGCACCCGGCTGACCGCCAGGCCGTATTCGCCTTCACTCAACACTTTCGTCTCCCCCAGGCTCAAGGAATCATCCGTCACATAGTCAGTGTCATAGGCAATTGCTTGTTGGGTCACGGTCACTTCTTCGCGGACGCGCACCACTTTGATCTTGCCGTCTTCAGGGATCTTGCTGGCTTCATCCGGTTCGCTGTAATCCAGGTTCTGCAGGGTGATACCGTTCTGTTGCAAAGCCTCTCCCACAGTGGCAGCCCCGGTCAGTGTTTTGGTCTCTTTGCCATCCGCTACAATGGTAACAGGTACAGCGCGTACCAGACTGATCTGCATTGCAGCTTTGACTTGCTGGCCAAATGACAGTGAGAGCTTGTCTGCCCCAATAAGCTTGATGCCATTTTCCCAAAGGGATAATCCCAATGGTTCTGAAGCTGGCACAGCAAGGGTTTTGGTGTCACCTTTTTCAGTGATCTGCAATGGAAACGCCGGTTGGTATTGCAGGGCGATACCTTGGCCCAGTTTGAGCGGGTCATCCAAGCCAACTTTGCGACCATTAACCCTGACCACGTCTTCATCGGCAGGACTGATACCCGCCTGGACCAAAATACCGCGGGCAGTCCCCTCGGCGCTGGTCAACTGGCTAACTGTTCCGTCAGGATCCACCCAAAGTAAAACTGGCCGTGATTGAACCAGCTTGATCTCATCAACAGTATTCAGCCAGGTATTCGCCGCGGGGTCTACCTCATCTCCGGGTTGTAATTTATAACCAGCTCCATTTAATGCTTGGCTCACGGTGAGTCCACGAGTATGGAGAATGCTTGTCGTTCCATTCACATTGAGGGTAACATCCCGGCCCATCAGCAAGAAACCGCCGGCCAAGCCCAGGATCAACGCCCCAATCAAAATATACAACTGAGTTTTCGACTTCATATACTCGATTCTATCAGAAAAAATTCGCCTTCTATAACCTTGTCAAGAGTAAGATTTCACTCATTTTTAATTTGACATTTTTTGTCATAATTACTATAATTTGGATATGTATTATCATATTTGTGAGAAATGGAGATTTTAGATATGAGTAATAAATCTGGTACCGTCACCGTATCTGATCCCCCGATTGCTACTACTCTCTTCAGCACCACCAAACTGTCATGGCTTTGGTTGCTGCTGCGGGTTTATGTTGGCTACGAGTGGATCACCGCCAGCTTGCATAAGTTGGAGAGCCCGGCCTGGATGCAGACCGGCGAAGCCCTCAAGGGTTACTGGATGGGTGCAGTCGCCATCCCAGAAGCTCCTGCCCGTGCCGCCATTACCTATGGCTGGTATCGCTCCTTCCTTCAGTTCCTTTTGGATAACCAGTCTTATGTCTGGTTCGCCAAAGTGATTGCAGTGGGCGAGTTCCTGGTTGGCCTTGGCCTCATCGTCGGTTTGTTCGTCGGTATTGCCGCCTTCTTCGGTGGTCTGATGAACTTCAACTTCATGCTTGCCGGCTCTGCCAGCACCAATCCGGTGCTCTTCCTGTGCGCCGTCTTGCTCATGCTTGCCTGGAAAGTGGCCGGCTATTGGGGCCTTGATCGCTGGGCAGTTCGCTGGTTGGGCACACCCTGGCAAAAAGGTGAAGGATTACCCCTCAAGAAAGAAGCTCCCACGAAGAGTTAAGGAAGTAAGGCTGGCGAATTGCCAGCCTTACTTTTTTCTTATGCAACCCGGGATGGGTTTGAAAATCCTTTCAAAATCGGCTAATATAAAATTACGTTGACTGAGTTTTCTAATTTCACGAAAGTAGAGGAACAATGGCAACAGTTGCAGATGTATTAAAAGAAAAGGGGAACAAAGTTTACGTTGTTGCCCCAACCGATACCATCCTGGATGCACTGAAGCTCATGGCAGACGCCCAGATCGGCGCCGTTTTGGTAATGGAGAAAGAGAATGTGGTAGGCATTTTCTCTGAGCGCGATTTTGCCCGCCGTGGAACCTTAAAAGGAAATTCGGTTACCACCCCCGTGAAAGATGTAATGACCTCTGGGGTGTACTATGTTGACCCCAATCGCTCCATTGAGGCGTGTCTAGCCCAAATGACTGATAAGCACATTCGCCATTTACCTGTATTGAAAGACGGAAAACTGATGGGGGTCATCTCCATCGGCGATGTAGTGAAAGCCCTCATCACAGACCAAAAAGAATTGATCCAGGGATTGGAAAACTTCATCCTCGGCCGCCAATTGCAGCAATGATCTATCACCAATCTGATCTACCAAGGTCCGGCCTGGCCGGATCTTTTGTTTTCCTATTATTGAGATGATGCTATAATTTTTCTTATCAAAAAATCGCCTTTGGCAACTTTCTATCCAAGCTGACCAAATCCCCTACCCTAAAACTTAGAGGTGACCATGCTTTTCCCAATCATTGTGATCCTGTTAGCTATCCTACTTTTGGTGGCAGCTTTTGTGCTGGTACGAACCTACTTATTCATTCAGCGCGCGGAAGCAGCCAATTCCATCGATCTACCGGCAGTAGAAGTGCCAGAGTTGGAACTGGATAAAGAAGAGAGCGCCAAACACCTCTCCAGCTTGATCCAGATCGAAACCATCTCGCACGAAAATTATGCCGACAACGTGATGGAGAATTGGACCCTTCTGCACAAGACGTTGGAGAAAACTTATCCACACGTACACAAGACCATGAAGCGTGAGATCATCGGCGACGCCAGCCTGCTCTTTACCTGGGCGGGCAAAGATGCCAGTTTGGAACCGGTATTACTGGCTGCCCACCAGGACGTGGTTCCTTTTGAGACCATTTCTCTGGATCAGTGGAAGTACCCTCCCTTCTCTGGCAAGATCGCTGAAGGGTTCATCTGGGGGCGGGGCACGCTGGACATTAAAAGCCAACTTGTCTCTCTGCTTGAAGCCGCAGAAAAGCTCATCTCCGCTGGCTACCAACCGGAGCGCACCGTGATGTTCGGTTTTGGCAGCGATGAAGAGGTGTTCGGCAACGGCGCTAAAGCTATTGTGGCCGAATTGCAAAAACGCGGCATCCACCTGGCTGCCATGATGGATGAAGGCGGCTGCATTTATGATGGCATCATCCCCGGGCTGAAGAGTTACGCTGCTGCCATTGGTGTGGCAGAAAAAGGCTATCTTTCGCTCAAAGTTTGGGTGGATGCTGAACCCGGCCATTCCTCCACACCGGGCAAAGTGACCGCCACTGGCATTCTGGTACATGCGCTGGATCGACTGGTTGCCCACCCCTTCCCCGTGCGCGTGAACATGGTCACCAACATGTTCAACAAGTTGGGCGCAGTTGCCACTCCCATCATGCAAGTAGCTTTCTCCAACCTGTGGCTCTTCGGTGGATTGGTAAAGAAACAATTACTGGATAACAGTGAGACGGCTGCCACCATCCGCACCACCACTGCGGTGACGATCTTGAGCGGCGGCGTAAAAGATAACGTCATCCCCGGCCATGCCGAAGCGGTGGTCAACTTCCGCTTACTGCCAGGTGAGACAATCGCCACAGCCTGCGAACGCATCCGGGCCATCATCAAAGATGAGCGCGTGCAATTTGAGCCGCTGCGCGGCAATGCCTGGGAGGCATCACCGGTTTCTCCTGATGACAGTGCAGCCTATCTGCACATTGCCAGCACCGTGCGTGAGTTCTTCCCCGGTACCCCATGTGCGCCGTACAACATGCTGGGCGGCACAGATGCCCGCAATTACTATGCCGTGTGCGAAAACGTTTACCGCTTCTCCCCCTACCTGATGACCCCCGAAGATCTGGCCCGCATCCACGGGTTGAATGAACGCATCTCAATTGACGCGTTTGCGATGATGATCGAGTTCTTCTACCGCCTCATCCCCAGATGGGCGCAAAAAGATCTGTAAAACATTCGGCCGGAGAAAATTTTTCTCCGGCCGTTTTCTATAATTGAATGCTGACTCGCATTACCTGGCGGTCCACCCCGCCAAACTTGTACTTGTAATCTTCAGTACCGCGCATAAAGTCAAACTCAAAGCGGCTGTTCTCATTGGCCCATTTCAACAAATGGCCAAGCAACACCCAGCCGGGGGAATGCTCAAAATATTGCGGATTTATACCAGAGTTGTAAACATAGATGCGGTTGCCAAAATCATAGTTCAGATAGGCAGCCACCCGTGCATCGCCGATGCACATAAAAGCCAGTTGCAGATAACCAGCTTTGAAGGCATCACGCATGCTCAAACGCATCTGTTGCTTCATTTTATCGGTTAAGAACGCCAGCTTTTCCGGATCAAACGCCATCAATTGGAGGAATGCTTCGATCTCCTCATCCAGCGTGGCCGGATCGCTGACGATGTACCAGCGGGTAGGTTCAGGCAATTCCAGCATGCGGCGCATCTTGCGGCGGATCTCATGGCGCTGCTTTTTGTCCAGCCGCGCCAGGTATTCTTCGTAATCGCCATTCAATGGAATATATGGCGCACGTTGCAGCGGGCTGACGTCGATCTTCAGTCCCAACGTCAGGCTGGCCTGTTGTAATGCCTGGATGGTAGGTGAAAGCTCTAAAATGTTGTCCAGCTCGATCTGTTGCAGAGAATATTTTGGCATCAGATCGGTTTTGATGTATGCCAGCAAACCGTTGGTGAATTCTTCTACCTGGCTGGCACTGACGATCAGATCAAGGTAATCGCTTATCTCTATGGCACCGAGCAGGAGAAGACTTCGTTTTCCCTCCCGCTCTGCCACAAAACAGGGAGCCAAACCGACCAGTTTCCCATTCTCGCACGCACTGATCAAGACAAGCTGGGCAGTTTCAGGCCATTCTCCCCCACCGCGAGTCTGCCACCAGGTTTGCAGGTATTCGGGGCGCAAAAAAGGCACCTTCGTTAATCCGGTGTCGAATAATGACCGCCATTCCTGGACGAGGCTGTCAGTAAATTCGGTTGAGTGAGTAAATTCCATGCCGCAATTATACCTGATAGAGTTACTCTGAATTGTTAGAGCTGTGTTAATCCTTGCGGGTAAAGCAAGGAAGCATTCTTTTTCAACCACAATCGCGCTTTTTTGTAGTCTGGGTAAAACAGGGCCACACGCTGCCAGAAAACAGCCGAATGGTTGGGCACGGTCAGGTGAGCCAATTCATGGATCACCACATATTGCAAAATCGTGGGTGGGGTCATCACCAAACGCCAGTTGAAAGACAGGGTGCCCTTGGATGAGCAGCTTCCCCAGCGGGTGCGCTGATCGCGGATGGTCAGCGAGGCAAAGCTCACATGCATGGTTTGAGCCAATCGCGCCGCCACCTGTTCGATCTCAACCCTGGCCGTTTCGCGCAGCCAGATCTCCAACGCCTCATTGGCTCTTGCTCCAGCCCCTACTGGCATGCGCACCCTCAGGCGGCCGCGTTCTGCATCAATGCGTGCCCTGGCCTTGCGGCCGGGTTCTTCCACCACTTCAATACGCGTCGGCTCGCCATGGAAAAGAACCACGTCTTTGGGCAACGCTGGTGTCTGCGTTTGCTTTCGTCTGGCGTGGCGCTCCAATTGTTCCATCACCCATGGCGTATTCTGACGCAAAAAAGTCTCCCCTTTTGCCAGAGGTACCCCCACCGGCATGATCAAGGATAGACCGCTATCTGATACGGAAATGCGAAGACGGGTGGCCCGGCTGGAGTAACGCAACGAATAGGAGATCTGTTTCCCCGCCAGCAATAATGTATGAGTTTCGACGCTTTGCATGGATTGGATTATAACAAAACTAAAGGCTCAGGTTGATGGTATTCATTTTGCCATTCATTTTTCGATTGACAAGAAATGAATGTGCTTCTAAACTTATTCAAATTAAATCCCTCCCCAACTTCATGGAGTTCAATATGGACGAAAAAGCCGGCGCGCAAATATCAAAAAAAGCGTTTATTCAATCATTTCTTATTTTGCTCTTGCTGATGATCGTTGCTGGGGTGCTCACCCGGGTCTTACCAGCCGGAAGTTACGAGCGGTATTTACAGGATGGTCGAACCCTCATCAACCCCGACTCTTTCAAGCTGACCGATGCTGTCAATCTGCCCATTTGGCGCTGGTTCACTGCACCTGTGGAAACCTTGTGGGGACCCGATGCGCTGGTGATCATCACCATCATCGTTTTTATCCTCCTGGTCAGCAGCGCCTTTGCGGTGCTCGATAAAAGCGGCATTCTCAAAGCTACCCTGGGCAAGATCGTTAACAAATTCGGCGGGCGCAAATATTTCCTCTTGCTGGTCATCTCTTTCTTCTTTATGTTGCTGGGCGCTTTCTTTGGCCTGTTTGAAGAGATCGTTCCCCTCGTCCCGCTGATGATCGCCCTGGCTTACTCCCTGGGTTGGGATGCCCTGGTGGGCTTGGGCATGAGCATTTTGGCCACCAACATGGGTTTTTCTGCTGCCATAACCAATCCATTCACCATCGGTGTAGCCCAAAAGTTGGCTGGCCTGCCGTACCCTTCTGGTGCACTCTTCCGTGTGCCCATTTTCCTGGCAGTCTATGCAGCCTTAGCCTGGTTTCTGGTCAGCTATGCCCGCCGCATTGACCGCAACCCTGAAGCTTCTTTGATCTTCAAAGAAGATCAGGCTGACCGCAAACGCTATTCAACCATTTCCTTTGAGAGCAACGCCAACCTGGGCCGCGCTGGCCTCTTCTTTGGCATTTTCATTTTGCTCATCATTTTGATCCTCTTCAGTACTTCCTTTATTCCCTTCTTGGCCGATTATTCTTTGCCCATCGTGGGTCTGCTCTTCTTCATCGGTGGGTTGGGTGCCGGGTTCATTTCTGGCGCCAATGGTAAGGTCATCGGTCACGCCCTGTTGGAAGGCATCGGCGGCATGGCTCCTGGCATTCCCCTAATTCTCATGGCCGCCAGCATCAAGCTCATCATTACCAACGGCGGCGTAATGGATACCATTTTGCATAGTTCCTCCACACTGCTGCAGGGCGCTTCACCCCTCAGTGCGGTCCTCATCATTTACCTGCTGGCCCTGCTGATGGAACTCTTCATCGGCTCCGCCGGCGCCAAGGCCGTGCTGATGATGCCCATTTTGCTGCCTTTGGCCGACCTGGTGGGCGTCACCCGCCAGCTCACCGTTACCGCTTACTGTTTTGGCGACGGCTTCTCCAACCTGGCCTACCCCACCAATCCGGTGTTGCTTATTGCCATCGGGCTTGCCTCTGTTGGCTACGGTAAATGGATGAAGTTCACCTGGAAGTTGTGGGCGGTGATCATACCCATCACCATCTTCTTCCTCTGGCTTGGCAGCGTCATTGGCTACGGTCCCTTCTAAGCAGATGTAATATGTGATGAGTGAAAAGTAACCAGAGAAAGAACTCTGGTTACTTTTTTTATTTCTAACAATTTCTCCTGTTGGGCTGATCACAGATCACTCATCACTTTCTGTACCTCTTGACAGCCCATTTTGCTTATGCCATAATATAGAATATAAGTTCTATTATTGTGGAGAGGTTTTATGACCCGTTTACTTTTCTTGCCAGACGATGCCACTATCATCCAGATGGATGTGTCCATTCCCCCCAGGCAGCTGACCAACTCGATCAATGCAGGAGGAACCCCGGTGCAGATCTTGATGGATTGCGGCGACGCATTGACAGCCAGCCAGATCGGTCAGACGGTGATCGTCTCTCCCAAGCG
>CAZWKK010000003.1:11894-14325 GCA_964634855.1 uncultured Anaerolinea sp. | reverse complement strand
GCCAGATCTGCCAGTTCATCCTTTGTAAACAGATGCACATAGCGTAAACCTGGTTTGCCTTCTTGCCGGGCTTCGTTCTGTCGCCAGTCCAGCAGGGTATCGCCAGGTTCCAACTGTGCAGTATCCAGGCCGACCAGGCTCCAATCTTGTACGCGCGCCATCAGCTTGGGACTGCGCTGAAATTGCCACTCAGAGTGAATGAAGAGTCCGTTTTTTGGCAGCAACCCTGCAATCTGTTGCAGCAAGTGCAAATGTGTTTCATGCCCTGGCATGTGGTGCATGGCCGCAAACATGAGCACGCCGTCATATTGGCTCCGGCTGCACACGCTTGGCCAGTCGGATGTGCCGAGGTTGGCCTGTGTATAGCGTAGGGATTGCCCTTCTGCCAACGCCATCTGGCCCGTTGTAGCTAGCGCCTCTGCAATGAAGACCGGGCTGAAATCCAAGCCTTCGTACAGTCCCTGAATACCCTTCTCTACCCAGACCCCGCCCAGCGCACCGCTGCCGCAGCCCAGATCCAGCCAGTTGCCGGGCCGCACCCATTCATCCAATATGCGCATTACGCCAGGTTGGATGCGCTTGCGAGTGGAAGCAAACGAGGGGCCAAAATCTGTATAAAAACGGTCATTTAAATCTATTAAGGCCTGAATGGTCGATTTTTCCATGATACCCATTATAATGGGCACTGTGAAAACTTTTGATATAGAAAACTGGCGCAAAAAACACGCCTATTCGGAAGAGCAATTAGCCCTGGCTAAGATCGTGTTGGAAGAGGTCAAATTTGGCCGTCGTTTGGACCGCGCCTTGCGCAGTCATCCGGGTGCTGATGGAGGCATGCTGGCCAAGCACATCCTCATTGCCGAGTACAAGCTGCTGGTTGGCAGCGGCGAGTGGCCGGAAGACGAGGAATTGCTCAAACATATCCGCATGAAGCCGGTGCGAACGCTCTCAGGGGTGACTACCGTCACCGTACTTACCAAAGAGTACCCCTGCCCGGGACGTTGCATCTTCTGCCCCACTGAAAACTATATGCCCAAAAGTTACCTGGCCGATGAACCCGGTGCTGCCAGGGCTTTCCAAAACAAATTTGACCCTTTCAACCAGGTGAATTCCAGGATATTGGAATATGAAGCGGTAGGTCACCCCACCGACAAGATCGAGCTGCTCATTTTGGGCGGCACCTGGAGCTCTTACCGCCGCGATTACCAGAAATGGTTCATTCAGCGTTGTTTTGATGCCATGAACGCTGGTTCAGATTATCAGCCCGATGTACCCACAGAAGCAGAACCGCTTGGCACACCCACCCCCGCAGACAAGATCGATCTTGCGCCACTACATGCCCGCCATGTAGCCAATGAAAGCACAACCCACCGCAACGTGGGGCTCGTCATCGAAACTCGTCCGGATGAGATCACTCCTGAAGAACTGGTCTGGCTGCGTAAACTGGGCGTCACCAAGGTGCAGATGGGGGCTCAAAGCCTGGATGACCGCGTGCTGGAGCTCAACCTGCGCGGGCACGATTCGGCTCAAACCCTCAAGGCTACCGCCCTCTTACGGGCAGCCGGCTTTAAGATCGTACTGCACTGGATGCCCAATCTTCTCGGGGCCACCCTTGAATCTGACCGGGCTGATTTTCAACGCCTGTGGCGAGATGGTTTTGCCCCGGATGAGATCAAGATCTATCCCACCCAGTTGTTGGAAACCGCCGAACTCTACAAGGTCTGGCAAAAGGGAGATTACACCCCTTACACCACCGATGAATTGATCCAGTTGATCGCTGACCTCAAAGAGACCATCCCGCAGTACTGCCGCGTTAACCGCGTCATCCGCGATATCCCCTCCACCCATGTGGTGGAAGGCAATAAACGCACCAGCCTGCGCCAGGACGTAATGTTGGAGCTGCACAAACGCGGCAAGGCCTGTCAGTGTGTGCGCTGCCGCGAGGTACGCACCAACAAGGTGGATGTGAACTCATTGCGATTGGATGATCTCGTTTATACCCCGGCGTATGCAGAAGAGCACTTCCTTTCCTACGTCACACCAGAAGATAAAATCGCAGGCTATCTGCGCCTGTCTTTGCCAGATACCCAGGCTCCCAAGCTGCCCATGCCCGACCTGGAAAATGCCGCCCTGGTGCGGGAAGTCCACGTCTACGGACAGTCGCTGGCAGTAGGGCAAGAACAGGCTGGCGCAGCACAGCACATTGGTTTGGGCACGGCGTTGCTCAAAAAAGCCAGTGAGATCGCCCTTGCCAAAGGCTATAGCAAATTGGCCGTGATCGCCGCGATTGGCACACGAAAATACTATGAAAGCCGTGGCTTTGAGCGCGGTGAGCTGTACCTGGTCAAAGACCTGACAAGAGAAGCCTAGATGCTTGAGATCCGCCCTGAAGCACAGGCTGATATTCCCCATATACACAGGCTACTGGTCA
>CAZWKK010000003.1:0-11794 GCA_964634855.1 uncultured Anaerolinea sp. | reverse complement strand
TGGAACTGGCTCTGACCAGTGGCTGGGACGCTGTCTTTGTGCTGGGCTCTCCTGCTTACTATGCCCGTTTTGGATTTTCTCGTGTAGATGACTGGAATTTGACCTGCACGTATCCCGTCCAACCGCAAGAGTTCATGGCCGTGACCTTAAAGCCCCACGGTTTGGATGGTTGTGGTGGTTTGGTGAGCTATCATCCCCTTTTTAGCAAATTTGGCGTCTAAACTTGGGTCATATTCTCGGTGACCACCCGATTCTTTCCCATTTCCTTGCCCAAATATAGCGCCTGATCCGCCTTGCGGATGACGCTGCCCACCCCCACATCAATACTGCACTGGCTGACGCCAAAAGTTAGGGTTACCTGAATATCTCGCTCGCGGTACACAAAGGGCGTTTTAATAATGCGGTCACGCACTTTTTCGGCGACCTTTGCCCCTTCATTCAAACGTGTCTCCGGCAATAAGAACAAGAACTCATCTCCGCCCCATCGCGAGACAAGATCAGTTTTGCGTAAAGAAAGCTTGATCCGTTCAGCCAGTTGCACCAGCACAAAATCACCACCATCGTGGCCATAAGCGTCATTGATGCTTTTGAAATTATCAATGTCTACCATTACAACGGTGAACGGTTTGCCTCCCCGGTCTACTTTTACTTTTTCATCTTCTATGCGATTCATCATCATTCGCCGGTTGATGAGGTTGGTGACCGGGTCGGTATTGGCCATGCTCAACAAACGCTGATTAGACTCGAGGATCTCATTTTCAGCGCTTTTGGTCGCCTGTTCAAAATAATATCCATACAGGCTAAATGAAAACAACCCCTGCACCAAATTGACGGCAAAAAGCCCTTGCAGATAGAACGGAGGAACCGCAAGAAAAGGTTGATAGTAAATGCTGAACAAATACAGGCTGATGGGAAACAGACTGTACAGCCCGCCCATAATAAGTTTGCCAGCCTGCGAAAAGCCAGCATCAATAAAGATGAGGAGCATCCAGCCAAAACTAACCAAAAAGAAGCCGCTGCCCCACCCATAATTAAGGATAGCAAGGACGGTAAACACAATGGATTCGATCAGGGTGATAAAAAATACCAGTTGTTGATCATTGCCGCGGTTAACAAAGAAGGTAATGAGTAAAATCCCCAGGCTCAAGATCGTATAGACCATCAAAACATCTGAACTTAACCACCAAAATATCCCAAGAAAGAGCATTCTCAGAATCAGATTCATGAATATATAACAATTCATGACCTTTTGAAAACGGCTGTTGCGTAATAGAGACCCCATATTCCCCTTACTATACTCATGTACGCGCGGTTATTCGCCGGTGTGATGAACCGAAATGATCGAACTTTTAACTTGGTAAGAACAAAAGGCAAATTTGCTGCTAGTTACAACTATTATAGAAGAAAAAGAGAATTTATGATTAATTTTTCAAAATATTTTAGGGATTTTTAACAAAATCAAAAGGCCTTCCTTATGACAAGGAAGGCCTCAGCAAAAACGAGATCGATCTAGTAAGTGGTGTTGTTATAAAACCAGTTATAGGCGTAGTAGTAACCGTTGGTGGTTTCAAGGCGAATGGCGATCTTATCCAGACCTGCCAATGAGCCAGGAATGGAATAAGTTGCGCTAAAGCTGCCGCCTGACCCAGTTGAGATCGAGGTTACCGGAACGCCGCCCATGCCGTAGCTGCCATAGGTACCCATCAAAACATTAAAGGTCTGGCCAGCGGGGAAGTTGTTGCCGTAAATGGTCACAGAAGAATCGCGCACCACTGCTGAAATGCTAATGGTGGGGATACCCACATAACCAGGAACGGGGGTCGGCCCGGGCACAGGACCAGGCACCAGGGTGATGACGGGGATGGAACCGGAGCCTGAGTTATAGAACCAATTGAAGGCGTACAGCCCGGTGGGACCGTCCATGCGAATGGCGATCTGTGAAAGGGATGCCAGATCAGCCGGGATGGCAAAGGTGGCGCTGTAAGAGCCACCAGAATCGGTTGTAGAGCCAACAATGGTTCCGCCTTGAGCGTAGGTGCCATAAGCGCCCATGCGCACGGTGAAGACCTGGCCGGCTGGCATGTTGTGCGTAAGAATGGTCACGCTGCTACCATTGACTACGGATGAAATATCAAAGGTTGGATATCCGCTGTAACCCGGTAAAGCAGTGGGGCTGGCCGAGGCATCATTGTAGAACCAGTTGTAGCTATAGAAACCCTGAGCGCTCTCAAAGCGGATGGCGATGCGATCCAAACCAGTGAGACTGGCCGGAATGGCATACGTATTGGTAAAGGAAGCGCCAGAACCCGAGTCATAGGATCCAACCACGACCCCGCCTTTCCCATAAGTACCATAGGCGCCCATGGTCACAGTAAATGTTTGACTGGGTGGGAAGCTTGTCCCGGCAATGGTCACCGAAACGTTTTTATCCACCGATACGATCGAAATGATGGGCACCGGGTATGCCTGGCCAGGTCGAACGAGCGCGAACAGCAGACCGGCGGCCAGCAAGACTGCCAGACCGATCAGCAGCACCCGACTGGATCTAGATTTGATCATTGTTCCCATATTTCCTCCTTCTTTCCTAACACTGTCTCTTCAGTATAGCAAATTCAAATGATGTTTGATAGCCTGCCACCTCACACAGGAGGCAGGCTTGGATTGATCCTAAGGATGGGTGATGCGAATGGCCATCCACTGGGCTACATCACCGCTGGAATTTCCATTGCTGGAAACCTTCAGGTAGAAGATCATGCTCTTGCCATCGTAAGCGGTCAGGTCAATATCGATGGGCAAAACAGAATGGTCTAGCTTCTTGGCCCAGGTGCCGAGTGAAACCTTGGTATCCGTGCCTTTTTCTTCGGCGAGGATCTCGAAGGTGACATCGCATTTACTGTAATCACCAGAGCAAAGCAGGGTACCGGCAATATGATCACCAGCATGCACTTTGAAGGCAGGGTACTGGCCTCGGATCATACCGTCTCCGCCGGCTGCCGGCACGGTAACAAGGGCGCCTTCATCATCTTTGGTGCCGCTTTCCAAAATGGGACTGTACGTGCGCATGATGGCGCCGTTCTTAAAGTCCACACCCTGGCTGGGGCAGGAGATGGTTCCTGCATTGGTACGCCACTGGGCATCGCAGAAGTTCTTGATAAAGTCGTACACCGTGTTCGGGTCTTTGGGGGTCGGTACAGTGACCACTTTGATCACGACCGTCACCGGAACGCCACCGTTGGCGCCTACACCAAACTGATCACCATTGGGAGCGCGGAACTTCCAGCTACCAGTGTAATCACCGGTGGAACTGGGGGCTACCAACGGAACAGAAATTTCTACTGTCTGGCCAGGAGCTACAGAATTGGGGAAATTGTAGGTGGCTGCGCCACTCATGGAGTTGCCGCTATCGAAGTAAACCACATAGCTGGTCGTCCAGGTGCAGGTACCCACATTGGTGATACTCCAGGTTTTGGTGAAAGGCTGTGAGGCCGTCATCTTGGTACCGTCAGGCACACTGATATCATCCACAAAAGAAGCCTGGTTGCAGGGACGCGGGGTTGCAGTAGGCGGAACGGCGGTGGGCTTTGTGGTTGCAGTTGCCAATGGCTGTTGGGTGGCAGTGGGTAAAGCCTCTGGGGTTGCCGTTACAATGATCACCTGTCCTGCCTGGGCAGTCTGAGTCATATAGGCATTTAACTGCGCAGCCACAGTGGCAGCTGCCATGGTCTGGATCTGTGCTTCATTACTGGTGCCGCCATTCCCCACACCGGGGAAATTACAGGCAGCCAAAACCAGCGCACCGATAATTAAAATGGGAAGAATTACAACAATTGATTTTTTGATCATCTCAACTCTCCTGTATTCACTCCTTGATAGGACGGCCACCAATAAGTTTTTGTTCCAGAATCCTGCGGTAAAATTGGCAGATTCAGAATGTTTTTATAGTATAGCGAGTTTTCTTTACAATATGCAGATAATATTTTCTACTTTGACACGTTTTTCTGGCGAATTGGCAGCCATTTTTGCTGCCCTTTTTTGGGCAATTTCCAGCTTTGTTTTCAAAAGGCTCGGCAAAACCATCCGCCCCATCGAACTGAATCTCATTAAAGGTGTAGGAGCAGTACTCCTCCTGGCGCTGATGAGCCTCTTTCTGCGCGAGCCGATAACCGCTCTCACTCCCTTTGCTCTGATGATGTTGCTGGTCAGCGGCGTCTTGGGCATTGGCTTTGGCGATACCATGTACTTCGAAGCGCTCAATTCCATTGGCCCGCGTCGTACCCTGCTGATCTCCATTCTGGCTCCCCCCATGACGGTTGTACTGGCCATCCTCTTTTTGGGCGAAACCATCAACCCGTTGGGCTGGCTGGGGGTGGTCATCACCATCTTCGGGGTGGCCTGGGTCATTCTGGGTAACCGCAACAAAGAAGAACCACAAAAACTGGTGCGAATGGGGGTGTTCTTTGCCTTTCTCTCCGCCCTGGCGCAGGCTATCGGCTCGGTCATGTCCCGCTGGGCGCTCACCCAGACGCCGGTCAGCGCTATTCAAAGCGCCATTCTGCGTTTGGTAGCCGGCATTGCCTTCCTGGGCGTCTGGATGCTCATCGGCAAGCAAAAACCCGCAGAATGGATGAGAGAAGCAAAAAATAACGCCGGGATTTATGGCATCCTGGCGTTGGGAATTCTTTTGGGTGCGTTCCTGCCCCTATGGTTGCAGCAGATCGCATTTAAAAACACTGAAGTTGGCATTGCACAAACCTTGCTGGCTACCAGCCCACTCTTCGTGCTCATCATATCCGTCCTGCGCAAAGATAAACTTTCCTGGCAGGAGATCCTGGGCATGGTCATTGCCGTGGCTGGTATCGCTGTGCTCTTTTTAGCCTAGGCTATTTCAATTTACGATTGCGTATCACCAGGCTGAGGGCATATAGCACCACCCCAGCCAAAATAATGCTAAATCCTGCGATCATATAAGCTGTGGTATCCGGGGTCATTCTTCCTCCTCAGACATCTTTTCTTGGTCCAAAACGGTTTGTTTTACCCCCAGGCGGTAGCGATGCCAAAAGAAGGCTGCAAATAACAGGGTAAAAGCAAACAAAGAGAACAAAAAGGTCTGCATCATGCGCGGACTCATGTTAAAAGCCCCGCTGGCACCGGCATCAGCGCTGGCCACCACCACAGGGTGAATGGTGCGGAAAATGCGGATGGACAAAAAGGTAAGCGGCACGGTGACAAAACCGATTATGGCATAGACCGCGCTGAAGCGAGCGCGCTGTTGAGCATCTGCAAGACCACTACGCAGCATGAGATAGGCAAAGTAAAATAACTCCATGATGAATGCCGTCGTCAGGCGCGGATCCCAGGTCCACCAAGTGTTCCAAATGGGTTTGGCCCAAAATGAGCCTGAGAGCACGCACAGGCCGGTAAAGACCAGCCCGATCTCCACCCCGGCATAACTGGTCACATCCCAGTTATAGGAACGCGTTCGCAGATATCCAATTCCAGCAACGACGGCCAGCAAATACCCCAACATGCCCGTCCAACCTGTGGCCACATGGAAGTAAAAGAGACGCTGCACATTGCCCATCACCACCTCTTGAGGGGCGTAGATCAGTGCCATCCACAGGGCAACCAGCACGGACAGGCCAGCCAGAATATCCAGTGCGATTAATTTTCGCGGTGTTTGTTTGGTAACAGGATTTATCATCAATTTTTCTACCCCTCAGTCACTCACTAAAGGTTCAAATAGCAGGATGCCCACTGCCAGCATCAGCACATCAAAGCCGGCCAGCATGCCCACCCAGGTGAGCAATTCTGCTGCCGAGTTTGCGCTGATGACGATCTGCGTGGCGCGGATGGCAGACATGAGCAACGGGATGAGCACCGGGAACAACAAAATGGGCAGCGAAAGTTCGCGGTTTCTCAGTTTCTGTGAAAGGGCTGCGATCAACACCCCCGCCAACGAATAGCCCAAAGTACCCAGCAAAACGATCCCCAATAATTGCCAATGGAATGGGTTTACTCCATAAAAGAAGCCTGCCAGCGGCACCAATACCAGAGCAACGATGAGGGTAAAGATCCAGTTGGATAGGAACTTCCCCAAATATAAGGCTGTAGGGTCAATGGGGGCTAACAATAAAGCATCCAGGCATTCTGCTTCCCGTTCCTGTGCCCAGCTACGGTTCAAACCAGTAGTCCCTGCAAAACACAGTGCCAGCCAAAGGGTGGCCGCAAAAGCCTGTTGTTTTACATCAGCCGCCAGCTCAAAGGCAAAGATCAGCAACACCACAGAGATGAGGGCAAACAATATCATCGAGGTGAGCGCTTCATGGTTCCGCCGCTCACTGAGAAGGTCTTTCTTGAAGATCAGCCATGTGGAACGGAAGAGAAGGCTCATTCGTCTCTCCTGCTGCTGGTCTTGCCTTGTGCGCTGCGCAGCTCTTCCACGGACATGCCATTGACGGAGAGGGTGGAAGTGATCTTTCCATTCTCCAGCAAGCTCATCTGGTCTGCCAGGCGGGCAACTACCTCATAATCGTGAGTGATAAAAAGGACGGCACCGTTATTCCTGCGGAATTCTTGCAGCAGCGTTTCAACGGTTTTACCCGAGGCATCGTCCAGTCCGCTGAAGGGTTCGTCCAATAAAAGGATCGAGGGCTCGTGGATCAGCGCGCGGGCAATCGCCAACCGTTGGGTCATGCCACGAGACAGGGTGCGTACGCTCTGCTCACGGCGATCTTGCAGACCCACCAGTACTAAAACCCGCTCAGCATTCTCCACTACGTTCGTCACCTGGTAAAGTCTGGCAAAAAAATGCAGGTTTTCAAGAACAGTTAGATCAGGGTAGAGCATGGAACTGTGCAGCACCACCCCCAAATGAGGTCGGGCATCCATAGCCACATCATTCTGAATGTAATGAACAGTGCCGTGATCGGGTCGCAGCAGACCAGCCAACAAACGCAGCAAAGTGGTCTTACCGGCGCCGTTTTTGCCCATCAATGTATGGATCTGGCCCCCAGGCAGTTCAAGATTGACCCCTTTGATCACCTTGTGTCGGGTAAAACGTTTTTCCAGTGCTTCCCCAACCAACCGGTTCGTCACTGGTTTCTTTCCTCTTCCAGTTGTTTAACCAACTCCGCCCGCTTGGCCTCATAAGCTGATTTGGGCAGATCGCCCGCTTTGTAGCTATCATCCAGCACAATAATGGCGTCCAAGATCACATTCTGACGTTGCCTGGCCTGTTCTTTCCTTAGAAGCTGGACCTGTTTTCTTCTGGAGATCACAATGAGCACCACCCCCAACAGCCCGAACAATAAAGCAGCGCCACCTGCGATCTCAGGCACCATTTGGCTGGTGTTGTAACAATGCAATAAAAGCTGGTTTCCCGCTTCCAGGTTGACTGCGCTGAAGATATCCAAAGTACCGCCATCAACGGAGCGTTGGTTCAAATGCAGCGGTCCCTTACAGGTGATCTGGTTGCTGTTGTCTTGTACCATCACCAGCACTGATGTGGTGGTGACCGGAAAGCTGAATAAAAGGGTGTCGTCACCATTGAACGGCAACTTGTATTCAAATACCACCTGGTGCGAACTGCCGGGAGCGATGGATTGCCAATCACCAAATCCGTTTTGGGTAGTCTTCAAATAAGAAGCATCAGTCGAATTGCTCAGGTCCAAGCCCTGCGCTGCCAACGGTAGGGTAAATTTCAGCAAGGGGGTCGTATCATTTTGCGGCACAACCACATAAGAGGAGTGGTTGGAGATCATCACATATTCCACCACTCGCACGCTTTCATCACCGTTGAACTCGAGCATCACATGAGTTTGTTCGCCGCGCAGAAGATTAATATCTGTGCTGGCATCATACACCTGCAAGAGCAGATGGGCGGTCGCAGCGGAGGAATATTCGCTGCCATAGATCACGCTGGAATTGAATGTGCTGCCATTATGCGAAATGGTGACCACATAATTCCATTCCGGAGAATACGGTACCAGAATAAAGCGAAAGAAACCATTAGAAAGTAGATGAGAGGTCAATTTTTTGATGGTTTGACCCTCTGCGATGACACTCAAACTGGCCTCAGCTGAAGTATCGAGTGCACCGCCAGAAACATTAACGGCATTCCCCTCCACCGAGAAGAACCCCTGATTCTGATCTAGAATATCTGCCTCAGAAAGCCCATCTTGCAGCGTGTTCATCTGAGGGGTGAAATTCATCTCCTCCTGCATGGAAAGGAGCCGTACCACTTTGCTCAGGTTCTCTGTCTGCGGTTCACTTAACATCACCGCAAAAGCGTTCATCTCTTTGCCTTTGCCATCACGGATGATAGAAAAGATCTGTTCGTCAGAATAATTCGGCAACAACGGCTGGTTTTGCCAATCAGACATGGTAAGCGCCCGCGAGATAGCCAGAGTTCCATCACCCTGCCCTTCATTCCCATGGCAAGACAGACATAAGTTCTGGTAGATCAAACTGGTGCTGTGAAGATCATTTTCACTTAGCCCTTGTGTAAACAAAAACGCCACAACATCCCACATCTCACGTGAGGAGAGTTGATTAAAAGCCGGCATCCCCTGGCTTTCGTGACCAAAGGAAATCAAATTAAATGCTTCTTTTGGGGTACTGGTCTTCAGCCAGTCTGCGGAGATGTCTTTAAATTCTCCCTTACCTTCTGCTGTGTGACAACTGGCGCAATTTTGATTGAAGATCGTTGCTCCATCCACTTTGGAAGGGGAAACCAGGGGAGAACTGGCCAGCTCATTCGCTTGCGCAGTTTGTGTGGTTTTAGAAACTGCTTTAAGGTCAACCGCGTTCATGGTTTGCCCGCAGCCGCTCAGGGCCAGGGTTACCATCGGAATGCAGAGCCATAACAAAACAGTGTTCTTCAATGTTTCAAACTTTCTCCACTTAGCTTTTTTTGTTGCCGCAACTGGGGCAGAACTGATCTGATCGCTGCAACGGCTGCCCGCATTTTGAGCAAAATCCGGCAGAGCGTTCCAATCGTTCTAACCGCCGATCCTGGATCAACTCTTCCACATCCTTCTGTTCATTCGAATTTTGTGCCTTCAAGCGGCTTTCTTTTTGCGCCAAGAGGACCAGAGCTTCTTGTTCCAGAGCCCGTTTTTGTTCTGAATAATCTGTTTCTCCAATTTTACCTGTTGCCAGGTCACTTTCAAGGTCACGCAGCCAATGGATTTTTTGTTCATAGGCGCGATCGACCAATTTGCCTGGTTCCATTCCTGCCGGGAGCCCTTTTTGAGCCGCCGGGTTAAAGACATTCGTAATATAGGCAAAGGCCAAAATGCCAACTGCCAGAACAATAAATACAGATAACAAAACCATCTTTCCTCCAACTACTGTTGCAAAAACGCATTCAATTCCTCTGCTGAGGCAAAGGAACCAATTTTTACTGCTGCCAGGTGACCTTCCGGATCGATCAAGAAAGTTTCTGGCACACCCGTGATCTGAAAATAGGCTGAGATCTTCATCTTTAGATCAGGCCCGTTAAAATAGGTGATCCCATAATCTTTCATAAATTGTTTCGCAGCCGGTTCGGTATCGGCGTAATCCACGCCGATAAAAACAACATCCTCCCCTGCTTGCTGCCAGGCATTTTGCAGCATCAGCGCTTCGTTCTGGCACTCTCCGCACCAGGAAGCCCAAATATTGACCAGTACCTTTTTGCCACGCAGGTCGCTCAAATGGAGCCTTTGGCCATCAAAACTGGTGATAGAAAAATCTTTGACCGGTTGACCAATGCGTATAGGTTGAAGTGTGGCCTGGCTGATGATCAAAAAGAGAAAGAACAAAAATGCCATCACCAGTAGCAACAAGGAGACAAGCTTCCACTTAGGCATAACACCTTTATTCTGTGTGGGGGGAAGTGGGGTCATTTTTCCTCCTTCAGGTCTTCAGCCAATTTTTGACGCAACTCATTTGAGTCTTCACCAGAAACCTCAACAGCAGGTGACATTTCAGCCTGATTGGGAGAGCGTCTAAAAAAGCGCAGCACAAAATAAGCAGCCCCCAGCAAAATTGCCAGCGGCAATAAATAAAGGATCCAGTTGATCCCGTGGGCAGGCGGTACCATCAAGACGGAATCGCCATATTGCTCTACAAAATAGGCTTTGATCTCATCGGGGGGAACACCTTGCGCCAGTTTTTCACGGATGACAGCGCGCATTTGTTCGCAAGCGCTTTCTGGGCATACATCCAGTGAAACATTGGTACAGACAGGGCATAAAAGCTGACTGGCCACCGCATTGACCTGATCTGCCGAAGGTGTGGGCTGAGTTTGTGCGTTGACGTGCACTTTGAGCAATGCGGCCGCCTCAAGCGCAATCGAAAGCGCCAGGACGAACCACATCAGTTTACGCGAAAAACCCATCACCCGCAGCTTCATTCGTTCTGCCTGCCATTTTCAATACGTTTACCAGGTTGAAACGCCACCAACCCGCCAAGAGCCAGCACAATTGCTCCCAGCCAGAACCAGTTGATGAGCGGGTTGTAGAATGCCTTAAAGGTGACAGCAGGGTCATTATCGGGTTGCCAATCGGTCAACACCACGTACACATCCCCTGCCAGGCTGCTGTACAGACCGGGCAACGTCACCAACTGGCCCGCTTTGAGATAACCGTCAATGCGTGGTTGAATATCGCCCAACGTTCGCCCTGCTTGCGAAACAAGCAGCTCTGCCCTGGTAGTCTGAAGAGCATCTGAGGGCTGATCTGTGTAGATATTTTGCAATGTCAGGGAGTACTTTCCCAATGAGAAGCTCTCTCCTACATTAATGGTCTGCTGGGTTTGTAATTGGAAAAACTCGATCCCCACCACCCCAATTGCCATCAGCACCACACCCAGATGCACCAGGAAACCACCGTAACGTCTGGAGTTCTTCTTGAACAAATTCCAGGCAGCCACAAAGGGTGGCTCTTGCGTGTTCTTCTGGCGCGCTTTGAAGGTGATGAAATAATCAAAGGCCAACACGCAGATGGCCAGGGTACAGATCCACAGGGCCAAAACGCCGCCAAAAGAGCGCAGCCCGAAGATGAGCAGCAAAACCGGTGCCAACAAAGAAACCGTCAACGGCTGCCAAAACCGTTTGCCAAGCAAGCGGCCATTGGCCACTTCCCAGGCTGTGAGCGGAACAATACCCATGAGCAATAAGAGCAAGGCAAAGAGAGGCCCGGTGGTAGCTTTGTACCACTGCGCTCCCACCGTCACCTGACGCCCGCTGATAATCCCACTGAGCAGGGGGAAAAGTACCCCCGTCAGGCAGACAAGGAAGATACAGATAAAGACAATGTTGTTGAAGAGGAAAAATGATTCGCGTGAGAAGATGGAACGCATTTCGCCCGTTCCACCCAACTGGTGCCAACGCCAGATCAACAGCCCCACAGAGGTAAGGATGGCCAGGCTGATGAGCACAAAGAAAATCGGCCCAATGGAAGAAGCTGAAAATGCGTGCACGGATGAAAGCACTCCTGACCGTGTGAGGAAGGTTCCCAGGATCACCAGGCAAAACGTGGTTAGGATCAGCACGTAATTCCAACGCTTGAAGGAAGAGCGCCGCTCCTGCACCACTATGGAGTGCAAGAAAGCCGTACAGGTCAACCAGGGCATCAGCGCGGCGATCTCCACCGGGTCCCAGCCCCAGTAGCCGCCCCAGCCCAGCACGTCATAGGCCCAGCGACTGCCGACCACCAGACCGGCAGAGAGGGCCAACCAGGAGACCAGGCTCCAGCGTCGGGTAGAAGGCAGCCATTCCCCTTCGTCGTCACCGCTGATGAGGCTGGCAATG
>CAZWKK010000002.1:0-28559 GCA_964634855.1 uncultured Anaerolinea sp. | reverse complement strand
GGCCATTGAAGCTAAAAGATCTGCCCAAAAAGTAAGTAGGGCTTTTACTGGAACAGCCAATACCGCTAAATTTCACCACTTTTTCGGGGACCAGGTCCATCTCGTAGCAGGCGGCCACGATCTGCGCTGCAATGCCGTTATGACCGCATCCCTGACAAAGCGTGGAAGGTGCGCCACGATAATCATTGCGCGTCAGCCCCGCTTTATTGGTTGGCTGTACCCCTTGAGAAGCAACTGGTTGTTGTTCCATGTTATTTCTCCTCTTTGGATAATATTTGTTGGTACACCCATTTGGCCGTTAAGGGCAAGCCATCCATATGGGCGGTTTTGACCATTTTCCCGGCGAATTCCGGAAAGTCTATGGTAAGCAATTGTTTCATCTGCCCATCACGATTGAGTTCCACAATAAAGACCTGCTTATGGGCTGCCAGGAACTCTTTAACCTCTTCCCCAAAGGGAATGCTGCGAACGCGCAGATAATCGGTCTTGTAGCCTTGAGCTGCCAGCATATCACGTGCCTCTTCCACAGCAGGGTGTGCAGATCCTGAAGCGATGATGCCGATCTTGGCCTCAGGCATGGTTTGAACTTCTGCCCTCGGGATGTATTGAAGCGCAGTCTGGAATTTCTTGCCAATTCGTTCAAAGACGCGTTCCCATACTTCAGGAGACTCAGAATACTTGGCATATTCATCGTGGCTGGTACCACGGGCAAAATACGCGCTGCGCGGGTCAGTGTTGCCTGGTAATGTGCGATAAGGGATGCCATCTCCATCTACATCCAAATAGCGTCCCCAAGTATTGTTCCATTCCTTGATTTTCGCATCCAGTTCAGCTTCCCAAAGGATCTTACCCCGATCCATGGGAACATCCGGATAGTCAAAGTTCTTGGCGATCCATTGATTCATTCCGAAATCAAGATCCGTCAAAACCACCACAGGAGTCTGCAATCGTTCTGCAATATCAAAAGCCTTCCAGCCAAAATCAAAACATTCGTTGATGGATCCAGGTATGAGGGTGATCATCTGCGTATCACCATGGCTGATAAAGTTGACCTGGGTCAGATCTCCCTGGGCAGTACGTGTGGGCATTCCCGTGCTCGGACCAACCCGCTGCACGTCCCAGATCACCACAGGCACTTCAGCGAAGTACGCCAGACCAATGTACTCAGACATCAAAGAAATTCCCGGACCAGAGGTCGAGGTCATGGCTCTCAGCCCTCCCCATCCTGCCCCAATGGCCATACCAATAGCCGCCAATTCATCTTCTGATTGAACGATCACACAGGTGTCTTTACCAGTCTCAGGGTCTTTGCGTAACAGTGGAACATACTCGCTCAAAGACTCAGCCAAACTGGTTGCAGGGGTGATTGGGTACCAGGCAGCGAATTGCACACCGCCATAGATGGCGCCCAATGCTGATGCGGTGTTCCCATCAGACAAAATGTAGCCATCAAGAGGCGCCAATTTCTCAACCTTATACGGATCTTTCTTGACCAGGTTTTCATTCGCCCAATCAAAAGCCGCTTTAACTGTGTTGAAATTGGAATCGATCGCTTTTTGTTTACCTTTAAAATGGAAATCAAGCGCTTGGCGGATCATTTCAAGATCGATGCCTAGCAACCAAGCGACTACCCCAACATAGACCATATTGGCGATGTAATCTCGCAAAGACGGTGGAACTTCAGCCTCACGGATAAGCTTCTTCACCGGCATGGGATAAACTACAATGTCGTCACGGATCTCGCTTACCTTGAAATCATCCGGAATGAGTAAAACACCACCTTTGTCCAGAAAGCTGATCTCTCTGGCCAGTGTGGAGGCATTCATGGCAACGATGATATCGTCTTTCTCAACCCGGGCCAGATACCCCTTATTGCTGACCCTCAGAGTGTACCAGGTGGGTTGACCCTGAATATTGGAAGGAAATATGTTTTTTCCAGAGACCGGGATGCCCATCTTAAAGAGAGCCCGCATGATCGTTGTATTGGCGGTCGCGCTTCCCGAACCATTCACCGTACTAAAAGTGATACAAAAATCATTTACGATCGAATTTTGACTTTCCATCAAAGCTTCTCCAGTAAATTTGGATTTGTCAGACTTATTCAAAAGATTGTCGGGGCACTTTCTTTTCGCGTAAAGTGATCAATTCCATGTGTTCCATCAAAGACCTGTGAGCTTCTTCGTAATTCTGGGCTTTGATCAGCTCAACCGATTTTCGATGATATTGCCAGATGCGATTTACATAATCCATATCTGGATAGATCTCAAACCCAGCGGCCTTATACAATTCCCAGTAGGCTTCCAATAGACCGATCACGAATGGGTTTTCCAGGCGCTTGTAGATGAGCATGTGAAAATCGTGATGTTCCACTGTAGGAACCACCGCCGGACGTCTGCTGAGTTTCTCTTCCGCGCGCGCCACAATGGCTTCCATTTCATTTTTGTCTTCTGGCGTCATCAGCTTGACTGCTTCCATAAAATAAGAGGCCTCAAGGTGTTTTCGCAGATTGGCGTATTGAACGAATTGGGTCGATTCTGATGCCAGTGCATAATTCAGGCTCGTGATGACCGCTGGTTTAAAAGAATAGGGCATTTTATGGATACCGGCTTTGGGTTTGACCTCTACAATGCCCATCATACGTGCGACTTCTAATTGCTCACGCAAAGTGGCAACGCTAATTCCAAGGATCTGACTCAATTCATTCAGCGGCGGGATGCGGCTGTCCCCTTTTTCAGGTGTGGCTGCGATGAATTGTAAGAATTCTGAAAGGCTTGAGAAGGTTGGCTTGCGATTTTCCATCCGCATCTCCGTAATATAATCTGATTATTCCGATTTATAAACCATTATAACAGGCTTGAAATAGGATTTCAAGCCTGTTATTCATCACATTCTGTTCTATTAATCTGATTATTAGGATTTATTGTCAGGAATTAACCAAATTTGATGCGTTTAAACTGCTCTTTATAGACTTCCATTCCGGTTTCATCGTTTTTTATCAAACGCTGCCGCATCATAGCGTCGAATTTCTCAAGAGGCATATTGATCTGAGACTTGTGGCAATGAATGGCAGCCAGTTTAGCCTCAAATTGCTGTGTAACATCCATGTAAAAATTCGGATGAGCCGTTGCCGAAAGCCAAATTTCATCAACAGAGTGAGGCTGTAACCCCTCTTGTGAGATCAATTCCGGGTAGAACATCGGGTTCCCCACTGCCGGGAACGCAGCATCAACCACTGCCTGCCCTGCCGCGCGGTGATCTGGGTGGTTGATTCGGGTATCCGTGGGGAACAGATTCAGCGGGTCACTGCTAACAAGGATCTCAGGTCTCCAGCGACGGATGACACGCACGATCTTTTTGCGCATTTCCAGATCTGGGAATACTTCTCCATCCACATAGTCCAAAAACTCAACAGATCGCACCCCCAGGGTAGCTGCGGCTGCCTTTTGTTCAACCACACGTAAAGCTGCCAGTTCTTCTGGGCTGCGTTTTAGATCGGGGGCGCCTTTCTGGCCTTTTGTCAGCAAACAATAGCGTACTTCATGCCCAAGTTGGCTCCACCTGGCCAAAGTAGCACCGCAAAAAAATTCTGGGTCATCTGGATGAGCCAGAATTACCAGAATTTTCTTTCCTTCATTCCATCCTTCAGGTTCAAAAACCATTTATTGCCTCTTCTGGCAACGAGAACATCCTGTTCCACTGCCGCCAGAAGAACTGGCGCAACTCGGATTCTCGGCCTTATGCACAAATGCTTCATATTCTTCAGCCGGCTTGAGCTCTTCCAACTTGAACTCGATCCGTCCAAGGTCCTGTAATTCTACGATCACGCCATTACGCAAGGGCATGAGATCAACCACTTTTCCTTCACCCTTGGGCGTGATAACCCGTTTATTTTTCTTGGGAAGGTTCTTTTTGGCTTCAACATAAGTTTCGTATTCGTAGATCAAACAACAGCGCAATCTGCCACACATACCGGTGATCTCGGTCGGCGTCAATGAAATGCCCTGTTCTTTGGCCATACGAATGGAGATGGAACTGAATTCGGTGATGAACATGGAACAGCAACGGGTTTCCATACCGCAGGCACCCATGCCGCCGAGATATTTGGCCACATCACGTGGGCCAATCTGGCGCAAATCCACCTGGGCGGGTCCATAGATACGTTGCATATCGGAACGTAAAGATTTCAATTCCGCTTTATCTTCTGAATCGGAACTGAAGAAAATGGAAAGTCTTGCACCATCATAGCTGTATTCAGCGAAGATGATCTTGATCCCGTTCAGCCGTAGCTCTTTGGCTCGCTCTCGGGCTGCCACAGTCACTTCGGGCTCTTTTGCCTGCCACGATTGGCGTTGCAACAGGTCACGCGGCGTGGCCAGACGATCGATCAATTTCCAGGCACCTTCTGGCGGCGGAGTAGCATCTTCCACTTTGGGTACTACGATCTCGCCAAGCTGCCAGCCACGGCTGGTTTCGACGATCACCACATCCCCTTTGCGGAAATTTTCGATCTTGGAGGCATCAAAATGGTAGATCTTGCCGACTTTGCTAAATCGGACTCCAACGATAATAGGAGTACTGACACTATCCATGAGACTAACTCTCTCTCTAGTTGTTTTCTGCCCTGGCAGCGAATGCGGCAATACTGATCTGGGCAGCCAATTTTTCGGTGATCTCCACCAGCGCCTTGGCCGCTTTTGATTCAGGTCTTGCCATGACGATTGGTTTACCCGAATCGCCGCCGATGCGGACATCCGGTTCCATGGGGATCTCTCCCAGGAAGGGTGATTTCGTAGCTCTGGCCAGTTCGGCACCGCCGCCCTGACCGAAGATATCCATCTTGGTGCCATCTGGCATTTCCAGATAGCTCATGTTCTCAATTATACCCAGAACAGGCACTTTCATTTCACGGAACATTGAAAGCCCCCTACTGGCATCATCAATTGAAACTTGCTGGGGCAATGTAACTATGACCCCACCGCTCAGGTTCACCGACTGCATCAAACTTAATTGTGCATCTCCGGTTCCAGGCGGCATATCCACGATCAAGTAATCCAACTCACCCCACTCTACATCGGCCAGGAATTGCCGGATGGCCGTATGAAGCATCGGACCACGCCAGATAAGCGGTTGGCCAGGTCGTACCATAAAGCCAATAGACATCATCTTAACGCCGTGAGAGACAGCCGGTTGCAAGCGGTTCTCTTTGGGTGCAGGTAAATGATCCACGCCCATCATGGTGGGAATGTTTGGACCATAGATATCAGCATCAAGCAAACCAACCCTGGCTCCTTTTTGAGCTAAAGCCACTGCCAGGTTAACCGCCACGGTCGATTTTCCCACACCGCCCTTACCAGAAGCGACCGCCACCACATTATGAATAGGCAATGTAAGCAGTTCGCGGACTTTGCCATCCGACATGACCTTGGCGTCCATATCCACGACCACTTCTTTGACACCGTCCAGTTTCATGACGGCTTCTTTGGCCTCGTGTTCGATCTTCCCGCGTAGCGGACAGGCAGGCGTGGTGAGGATCACTTTAAAACGAACTTTCCCGCCTTCAATGGTCACATTCTCGACCATGTTGAGTGTAACCAGATCTTTGTGCAGTTCAGGTTCCATAACGGTACCCAATGCACCTAATACATCCTTCGATGAGATCATTGATCTTTCCTTTTGATCATCCAGTACGTTTTTGCAGAAACTCATTTACTTCTGCCTGGCACTGATGATACTGGTCCAATAATTCCTGATCGGTCCCTTTGAATCTACGGATCACCAGCCGCGCACACTGAGTACAACCCCGCATTGCGCGGAAGGAGTCAGCATCACAGCCCGCACATCCGGCCAAGTGAACCACCAGGTCAGTAAATGCGATCTGCTCAGCCTCAGTTGCTTCTGCTGAGCTCAAATGCTGGATCAATTCTTCCCATTGTTTACCGCGTATATCGGCAAGGTTCGGAATGACCCGAATTGGGAAAAATAATTCAGTATCTGAGTTGAACATGATCACCCGCTTTCATCAAACAGGATTAGCTGCCCCCGCTTTAGCCTTTTTTGCAGCTTCTTCGCGGGCAAAATTCACTGGTCGAATTTTAGCATAATATTCAACCGGTTTACCAAGTTTCTCTTTATCGTAAATATGAGCACCATTCTGGCGATCATAGGAAGATAATTCAAAATCATGATCCATTTTGATTGCATCAAACGGGCAGTATTCCACACAGAGGCCGCAGTTCATACAAATATCTGTATCGATCTGATAACTCTCCGGCTGCGGGATCGGTTTCCCAGTGACAGGATCTGTCTTGCGGGTGATCCAAATACATTGCGGCGGGCAAACTTTGGAGCAGATTCCGCATGCAGTGCAGCGATACTTTTTTTCGCCAGCTTCATCATGTTCGTAAACAAGGAAGGGTAAAAAGCGAAATTCTTCTGGCACAGGCATTTGTTCTTCAGGGTATTGCACTGTAAAGAACCCAGAGACATCTGCAGATGTCCTTGATTCAATCCCCTTTTCATTGTTATAACGTTTCTTGCCCTCACGGGCATCGACCAAATAGGTATCAAAGAAGTGCTTGAATGTGACACCCAGTCCTTTGATGATTCCTGAACCCTTCATGCTTCCTCCAGCCTATCGATCTACTTCGCCCAACACAATATCAATTGAGCCCAATACAGCCACAAGATCGGCCACTTTTTCGCCCCGGCCCATTGCTGCCAGACCAGTCAAATTGATGAACGATGGGGCGCGCACATGATACCGTTTCGGGTTCGGTTTTCCATCTGAGACAACATAAAAGCCCAGTTCACCTTTCGGCCCTTCCACCCGGCCGTATGCCTCACCAGCAGGAACACGTACCTGATACTGCAATTTGCCTGTCATGACAGGACCTTCTTTAGGCATTTGTTGCAATACTTGCTGCAAGATGCGGATGCTCTGACGGATCTCGTCAAGTCTCACTTTATAGCGATCAAAAATATCACCATGTTGACCGATGATCACATCAAAGTCAAAACGCTCATAAATACTATAAGGATCGGCGCGCCGGATATCGTACGGAATGCCAGACGCCCGTAAAATTGGGCCGGTAATGCTGAGGGCAATTGCCTGCTCGCCAGTGATGACCCCAACGCCTTCGGTTCTGGCCCGAACGATTTCGTTTCCAGAAAGGTAGCGGTCCAGATCATCCACTTTCTTGGGCAACCGGTTCTCCACCAGGTCTTTCACCTTTTTGAGAATTTCTTCACTCACATCACGCACTACCCCGCCAAAGCGGAAGTAATTACACATCATTCGCGAGCCAGATACAGCTTCAAAGATATCCAAGATCAGTTCGCGCTCTTCCAAAGAGTACAAGGCAGGCGTGAAGTAAGCGCCCAGATCATTGAGCAGAAAGCCAATGGACATGATGTGACTTTCGATACGCGTCAGCTCAGCCATCATCACCCGAATGTAATCGGCACGTTCTGGCGGTTTGATGCCCATCAGTTTTTCCACTGTGAGGGCATAACCAAAATTATTGCTCATGGAGGAGATGTAATCCAGCCGGTCAGTATATGGCATGATCTGTAAATAAGTATTCCGCTCACCGATCTTTTCATGATTACGATGTAGATACCCCATGACCGGTTTGACATCCACAACCGTCTCTCCCTCCAACACCGCCACCATACGGAAAACACCATGGGTGGAGGGATGTTGAGGTCCAAGGTTTACCACCAACTGATCGGTCTTTAATTCCTCACTGCTGTGTTCATCACCATGAGAAAGCCCTTTATACAGCAGATCTTCATGTTCAGGGATCCACTTTTCTGGTTCAAACTCACGCGGATACTGAACATTCCCGCCGTAAGGATTTTTATTTTCGATCCACTCACTTTTACCTTCTGGCCAGCGGGATTTAAACGGCTTCACATCCTCTTCGTAAAAAGGTTCTTTCCAATCCTTTCGCAAGGGGTAACCAGCAAAGCCCTCCCACAACAAGATACGGCGCAGGTCAGGATGACCATCAAAGCGAATGCCGTACAGGTCATATACCTCTCGCTCCTGTAATTCAGCACCCGGGTAGAGGCTAACCAAAGATGGAACGTGAGCCCCATCTCTTGGAGTGAACACTTTCAGTGAAAGGCCATTACCACCGCTGGATTTGAACAGGTGGTAAATGACTTCCAATTTGTCTTCCGGGTAATCATCTGCCGCGGTGACCGATGAGAGAAAATCATAGCCAAGGTCATCGTGTAATGTTTTCACTACTTCTAGTAGATGGGCAGCTTCCACGATCCCACCGCCAAAACCTGGACGATCATCGTGGTTTACCAACCCGGGGTGCTTTGCTTCCAAACCCGCCATCACTTTCGCTGACAGATCAAACTCAGGCATGGGTTTCCTCCCCGATTTCAGGTTGTACTACTGGTTCTGGTGCATGGGTCAACTGGCAGATCAAGTGGTATTGATCGGGTGACATCAGGTCTGGGCCTAATACCGGCACAGGGATGGGCTCTGAGGGGCCTTTCTGATACCACTTGGAGGTCTTAATGGATTCCCGTTCCACTTTCTTTTGCAAAGTTATCAGCCCATTGAGAAGCGCTTGAGGAGTTGGAGGACAGCCAGCAATGTAAACATCAACGGGGATGAACTTATCAACGCCAGGAACCACGTTATAGCCATCTTTGAAGAGGCCACCGCCAGAAGCGCAGGCGCCCATGGCGATGACGTAACGTGGCTCAGCCATTTGGTTATACAGACGGACAATCTGAGGCACCATCTTTTTGGTGACCGTACCAGACACGATCATCACGTCAGCTTGCCTGGGACTGGGTCGCATCACTTCCATGCCAAATCGGGCCAGATCATAACGGCTGGCGGCAGTCGCGATCATTTCAATGGCGCAACAGGCCAAGCCAAACATCATGGGCCACATGGAATTTTCACGGCTCCAATTGTAGACACGGTCCAGAGTGGTCACTGCCACCTGCCCTTGCATCTCGGCGGGGATATCAACGCCTTCTTTGTTCAAATTTGGTCTTGCCACTGCGGCACCTCCAAATAATTCTCTAATTTAGATTCATTTTATCTTTGATTAATTCAAAGTCAAGGTTATAATTAACATAATAATTATTATCTTAATTAATTGGGAAGAATCGGGTATAAAATGTCAAAACCCGCTGAATTGATCTTTGAAACACTCATTCAAAAAGGCCCCCTCACCATCCCCCAATTGAGCCGCATGCTTCATCTCACCCGCGCAGATATCCGCCATCACCTGAACGAGTTGATCAGCGAAGGGCGTGTGGTCAAAACACTGACATCTACAAATCAGGTGGGACGGCCAGCCCATGCTTATCAGGCTATCCGCCCTTTGAATCGAACCTGGGTGCAGACCCTTGTCCAATCCCAGACCCATTTGCTTCACTCTCTCGGCCTCTCAGAAGAAGAACTCACTGTCCAAATTGCTGATTCTATCCTCGCAGATTTCGCTCCAACTGGTCACCCCACCGCAAAATTGAATCAGGCAGTAGCCTTTTTACACACCAAAGGAATTGAGGCTAAATGGATCGCTGGTCCAGATGGTCCGTTGATCTCCCTCACCGAAACTGATTTCCTGGATGCCAACCTGGCAAAAGACATCATTGCCAAAATCCAAAAAGAGCTGTGAGGTTTTCCTCTCAGCTCTTTGGTATTTATGCGTAGATCCTTATTCGACCGTTACTGATTTTGCCAAATTTCGCGGCTGGTCAACATCCAACCCACGTTGACAGGCAATGTGATAGGCTAGGATCTGCAGCGGGATCACATTGACTACCGGGCTGAGCAGCCAGGGGGTCTTGGGTACCCACAAAACATGGTCCACCAGTCTGGCAATACGTTCGTCGCCTTCAGTGGCAACCGCAACCACCACGCCACCCCGTGCTTTGGCCTGCTCGATCTGGCTGATCATCTTCTCATGCCACATATCCTCAGTGGCAATGGCCAAGACTGGCATATCTTTATCCACCAGAGCGATCGGCCCATGTTTCATTTCACCAGCCGGGTAGGCTTCTGCATGAATATAAGAGATCTCTTTAAGTTTGAGAGCGCCTTCATAGGCGATGGGCATATTAATGCCGCGACCCAGGTAGAGCATATCTTTGGTATCTTTCAATACCGCAGCGATCTTCTCTACCTCCCCTTCACGGTCCAGGCATTGACCCACCAATTCTGGCACCAGGCGCAGGTCGTTGACCAGTTCTTTGCGTTTTTCCAAGCTGACCGTTCCGCGAAGCTCACCCAAAAGGATGGCTAACATGTATTGGTCCACCAGAGGGGCTGTAAAGGCCTTGGTAGAGGCCACGCCGATCTCCGGCCCGGTCTGCATGGAAATATACCCATCCGCAATGCGCATGGCCTGAGAACCAATGGCATTGACGATGGACCAAAGTTTTGCCCCATGCTTGCGGGCTTCATCCATGGCTGCCAGGGTATCGGCTGTTTCACCCGACTGGCTGATGGCCATGGCAATGGTGTGCTCATCCACCAGCGGATCAGCATAGCGGAATTCAGAGGCAATTTCCACGCTGGTCGGAATTCTGGCAATACGTTCCAACAAGATTCGTCCTACCATACCAGCGTGCCATGCCGTACCGCAGGCAGTAATGACGATGCGATTGAATTGTTTGGCATTTTCAGCATCCAGTTTTAATTGGGGCAAACGAATGCTGCCGTCTTCAAAATCCACCCGACCAGCCAGAGTATCGTTCAAAGCCCTGACCTGCTCGTGGATCTCTTTTTGCATAAAGTGGCGGTAGTTGCCTTTTTCTGCAGCCACAGGGTCCCAGGCTACAGTAGAGATCTTCGCCTCGATCGGCGTTCCTTCAATGGTAGAAAGGGTAATGCCCTGGCGGGTCACCACAGCCATCTGGCGTGATTCTAAAAAGATCAATTTGCGGGTATGTTCCATAATGGCCGGAATATCGGAGGCAATGAAGTTCTCTCCTTCGCCAAGGCCTAATACAACTCCGCCGGCATTGCCAATGCGTGCTGCCACGATCTTATCTGGTTCCTGAGAAGAGAAGAGCACTACGCCATGAGCACCCTTAAGGCGGGCCAGTGTTTTACGGGCAGCAGCTTCCAGGCCAAGCCCAGTTTTCATGTACTTTTCCACCAACAATACAATGGTCTCAGTATCGGTATCCGATTGGAAAACAGCGCCGTCCTGACTCAATTCTTCTTTAAGCTCAATGAAATTCTCGACAATTCCGTTGTGCACCACCACAACCTTGCCGGTCGCCCCCATATGTGGGTGTGCATTTCGTGCGGTCGGTTCGCCATGGGTAGCCCAACGGGTATGGCCAATCCCTACCCGTCCTTTGATCGGGTTTTGTTCGACCAGTGCTTCCAAATTGCCCAATTTGCCGGCATCACGACGAACTTCGATATGTCCGTTAGTTAATACGGCGATCCCTGCAGAATCATAACCTCGGTATTCAAGCCGTTTCAAGCCTTTTAAAATGATTGGAGTAGCGTCTTGCTCACCAATGTAACCAACAATTCCACACATGTATCCTCCATGTTTCAAATACACCCTTCCTGTATATACAGGCAGAGCGTCCCTGCCAGGGTTCCCGGGCAGGATTTAGGTGAATGATTTGATTGAAAATGTTGGAAAGTGCAGGGGCTGTTTGCCACCTGAAGGGCTTCCGCTGATCTGTCGATTTTCCCGGTCTTCCCGGTTAGCCTCACCTTGCGGTGAAGAACCCTCATCCTCGTCACCTAGAAATATGATCTAGGCCATGCGCTTGGCTTTCCACTTAAGACTGAAAACTCGCTTAACACCTCCTTCGCTTGAACGTCAATACTTTTGCTATTATACTCGAATTATTCAGGGATTCTACAGTAGGCGATTGTATGAACTTTCTCTATCCAAGGCGTAATTCAGAGATCAAACGAAGGACCTATCTTTCGCTGATCTGGACGCCTATTCTGGTCCTCATATTTGCCATCCTGGTCTTTGCTGGTATCTACCTCTTCCGCGCAGAAGTGGGCGTAGCTCCCCTTGAAGATTTTGATACCATGATCGTCACCAACGGGTTTCATTCAATCGCCCTGCCGGATGGTAGCTTCTTTTCGCTTTTATATGAAGCAGATCATGATCGCGTTTTCGATGGTCTGGTACGGCACTACAATAACGACCATGAATTGGTTTTTCCCATCCTCGCCTCGGATATTCTGGTCACCACAGGCGATTATTCAGACCGCCGCCTTGTCTCGACCAATGTTGAGGATCATCACTTCTACTGGAACAGTAACACAGAGAACTCTCCTTCAGGAACCATCAACCTGCTGCACACAGTGCCGATGAATCAGGACATTCAAACCAAGTTGCTCAAGATCAAAGTTGGTGATCATGTCATCATCAAAGGTTGGGAGATCTATGAGCTAAAAGCCTACTCCAAAGAAGGTAACTACCTGGGCATGTGGAAAGACTCTGGATGTAACTCCATGCTCGTGACAGATGTGTTGATTAATCCATAAACACACCCTTGGTATAATAATCAAATCATTGAACCCAGAATCTTTATGTGAAATTATTAAGAAACTTTAGTCTACCTGCAAATTTATCCGAAACAGAGAGAAAGAATTATTCAAATGTGCAGATCGATGCAATCGGCGTCGGTTTGGCAAATGCCGCATCTCCTTTCTTACCTGTTTTCTTGACCCATTTAAACGCCAGCAGTTTCCAGGTAGGCCTGCTCTCCTCTATGCCGGCCATCACCGGGTTGATCCTTTCAATCCCACTCGGACGGTTTTTACAACGACAACCTAACATCGTTCGTTGGTTCAGCATCGCCAGATTGATGGTGATCGCCTGTTACGCGTTGACGGGGTTTGCCTCTTTCCTCTTGCCAGACCGGGCAGTGGTAATTGCTATTCTCGCCATTTGGGCTTTGGCCACTATTCCACAAACGGTCGTAGCCATCACCTTCTCTGTGGTGATGAATGCTGTGGCTGGTCCTTCCGGCCGCTTTGAGTTAATGACACGCCGCTGGTCGGTATTGGGCATCACCACCACCATTTGTGTCCTTGCAATTGGTCAATTGTTGGACAGGGTTGTCTTCCCCCTCAATTACCAGATCATGTTCATTGTACTTTCACTGGGTGGGCTCATCAGTTATACCTATTCAAGTCACATCAGAATTCCATTCTCTACACCTCAAGGTCTATCTTATGGCAAACGCGCTTTTACAGAACAGGTAAAAGAGTATAAAGACCTGATCCTCTCTGAAAAACCGTACCTATCTTTTATCATCAAACGGTTTATTTTCCTGACCGGTACAGCTTTGGCTGCTCCGCTGATTCCGCTTTACCTGGTCAGAGTGGTGCATGCCAGTGATGGCTGGATCTCCATCATCAACACAGTGCAAACCGCCGTCCTGGTGGTGGGCTATTTTGTCTGGACCCGTCAATCAAGAAAACATGGCCCCTCCAAAGTACTCATCTGGACGTCTCTGGGTGTGGCACTGTACCCGTTGGCCATGTCGTTCAGTCATTCAACCTTGCAGATCACCGCATTTGCTGGCATGGCGGGTATTTTCCAGGCTGGCCTGGACCTGGTATTCTTTGATGAGTTGATGCGAACGGTACCTGTTGGATATTCGGCCATTTTCGTGTCTTTCGCACAGAGCATCCAGTACCTTTCCTCAGTGTTTGCCCCTGTCATCGGTACAACAATTGGCGACTCGTACGGCTTAGGCGTAGGTCTGATGATCTCTGCTGCCTTCCGCTTGCTCGGCTTCTTCCTCTTCCTTTGGCCCACCCTCAAACAAAGACTGTCTCACAAGAAAATCGTCGCGTAGATTGCTCTGATTTATTAGCCATTTATCTTGACATTTTGGGTAGCTATTCTTAGAATGAATCTACAAAAGAACAAAGAAAACCGAGGAAGAGATCTGAATGCTCAGACGCCGAAGGGGCAAACCAGCAAAACTGGTGAATCTCTCAGGCAAAAAGGACCCCGGTTTTTTTCCAAACTCTGGAAAGTGTAATTTCACCGAAGGGGCAAACCAGGTAACTGGTGAATCTCTCAGGTCGATCACAGAGGACGCAAAATTGTTTTGCGTCCTTTTTCTTTAATCAAAATTATTCTGGAGGAAACAATGAAATTTGAATCTAATTACAAGTACGCTAACACGGATGAATGGGTTTCTGTTGAAGGGAATGTCGCCACAATTGGTATCTCCGATTTCGCCCAAGATCAGCTCTCTGATGTCGTTTTCGTTGAGATCAGCGCTGGCGTTGGTGATTCTGTGAAAAAGGGCGGAACCATCGCGACTGTTGAATCCGTCAAAGCTGCCTCTGATGTGAATGCACCTGTATCCGGTAAAGTCGTTGCCGTGAATGATGCCCTCTCCAACACTCCAGAAACCGTTAACTCCGATCCATTCGGTGCTGCCTGGATGCTCAAAGTTGAACTTTCCAGCCCGGCTGAACTGGACACGCTGATGGATGCCGCCGCATACGAAAAGTTCTGCGCAGAGCGGAGCCACTAATGTTCATCCCCCATACCGAAATTGAAACGGAGGAGATGCTGAAAAGCATCGGGGTCAAACGCATTGAAGACCTCTTTACCGATGTTCCAGAAAAGTTTCGGTTCCCCAAATTAGATCTTCCTGAAGGCATCACAGAGATGGAAGCGCTGGCTGAGCTGCAAGAATTTGCATTAGCCAATGAGTCCGTCAAGGATCTGGTGTGCTTCTTGGGAGCGGGCGCTTACCATCATTACACGCCTGCGGCCGTAGATAGCTTGTTACGCCGTGGTGAATTCTATACTGCATACACCCCTTACCAGCCAGAGATCTCGCAGGGAACCCTGCAGGCGATCTTTGAATTCCAATCGCTGATCGCCAACCTCACGGGCATGGAAGTAGCCAACGCAAGCCATTACGACGGCGCTACGGCGACTGCTGAAGCTGGCGTCTTGGCTTATCATCACTTCCGCGGTAAACGGGGCAAGATTTTGCTCTCTGAAGCGATCAACCCACAGTACCGTGAAGTCCTTTGCTCTTACCTTTGCGGATATGAGAACATGCAGATCGTCTCTGGCAGCAGCAAGCAAGATCCTTTTGCTGCACCCACTGACCTGTTGCCGCAGATTGACGAAGACACCGCGATGGTATTGGTTCAATACCCCGATTTCTTTGGTCGTGTCTACGATCTGAGCGAACTCGCTGCCAAAGCGCATGAAAAAGGTGCGCTGTTGGGTGTCATCACCAACCCCACTGCCCTTGGCCTGCTCAAGACCCCAGGCGAATTTGGCGCTGATGTTGTGGTTGGCGAAGGCCAACCTTTGGGCATTCCCCTCTCCTTTGGTGGGCCTTATCTGGGCTTTTTCGCTACCCGTAAGGATTATGCGCGCAAAATGTCTGGCCGCCTGGTGGGTGAGACAGTAGATGCACAAGGCCGCAAAGGCTATGTGCTTACCCTCACCGCGCGCGAGCAGCACATCCGCCGAGAAAAAGCCACCTCAAACATCTGCACAAACCAGGGTCTCATCGCTTTGGCTGCCACCATCTACCTCAGCTTATTGGGAAAATCTGGCTTCAAACAGGTATCCACTCTCTGCTATCAGAAAGCGCATTACGCTGCAGCAGAGATCGCCAAACTCCCAGGTTTTGAGGTAGTCGGCACCACTCCCTTCTTCCATGAATTTGTGGTTAAGTGCCCACGCCCTGTAAACCAGATCAACAACGTACTCCTGGATGAAGGTATCCTGGGTGGTTATGATCTGAGCAAAGACTTCCCCACGCTCAAGAATCACATGCTCATCGCTGTGACAGAAATGAATCGGCGTGAAGAAATTGATGCGCTCGTAGAAGCTCTTGCGGAGGTGAAGCATGACTGAACTCACCATTTATGAGCTTTCTTCCAAAGGACGCCAGGGCGTACGCTTCCCCCAACCTGATGTCCCGGAAACAGCCCTGCCAGAAGGTTTAGTCCGTACAGATCTCCCCTTACCCGAACTTTCTGAGCTGGATGTGGTTCGTCATTTTACCCATCTATCCAGCCTGAATTACAGCATTGATAGTGGTTTCTATCCCCTGGGTTCCTGCACCATGAAGTACAACCCCAAGATCAACGAAGAGACCGCCCGTATTCCAGGCTTCTCCCAGGTGCATCCGCTGCAGCCAGTGGAAACCGTGCAAGGCAACCTGGCGCTGATGTATAACCTGCAGGAATTCCTCAAAGAGATCAGCGGATTTGCCTCTGTCTGCCTGGAACCGGCTGCCGGCGCTCAGGGTGAATTGGTTGGGGTCATGGTTATCCGCGCTTACCATCGCTCACGCGGCGATGAAAAACGTACCCGCATCCTCATCCCCGATTCTGCGCACGGCACCAACCCGGCCAGCTCTGCCATGAGCGGCTACGAGGTGGTACCCGTGCCCTCAGATGCCCGCGGTAATGTGGATCTGACTGTGTTAAAGACCCTCTGCGATGAGACAGTTGCTGGGTTAATGCTCACCAACCCCAACACCCTTGGCCTGTTCGATGAGAACGTGCTGGAAGTCATCAAGCTGGTACATGGCTGTGGCGGTCTGGTCTATGGCGATGGCGCCAATCTAAACGCGCTGCTTGGCATTGCCCGTCCCGGCGACCTGGGCATTGATGTGATGCACTTCAACCTGCACAAGACCTTCTCTACCCCGCACGGTGGCGGCGGTCCCGGCAGCGGACCTGTAGGCGTGGCCAAACACCTGGCTGATTTCCTGCCTACCCCAATCGTTGGCATCACGGAAGAGGGTACAGACGAAATTCCACCCATGTACGGGTTCATTCAACCCAAACATACCATCGGCCGCGTAAAATCTTTCTACGGCCAGTTCGGTATGATGGTTCGCGCCTTCACCTATATCCGCATGCACGGGCCGGATGGCCTGCGCAAGATATCTGAATACGCTGTGCTCAACGCCAACTATCTTCTCTCCAAACTCAAAGGCGCCTTCGTGCTTCCCTACCAACGTGTTTGCATGCACGAGTTTGTTCTGGAAGGCTGTTGGGCGGATGCACCCGAGGTACACGCACTGGATGTGGCCAAACGGCTGATGGATTACAAGTTCCATCCGCCCACGAACTACTTCCCACTCATTGTGCATGAAGCGCTCATGATTGAGCCGACCGAGACGGAGAGCAAGCAGACACTGGATCTCTTTGCCGAAGCCCTGCTCAAGATCGCCAATGAAGCGCATTCAGAGCCGCAATTGCTCAAAGACGCCCCGCATGACACTCCAGTTGGCCGCCTCGACGAGGTCAAAGCCGCCAAGGAGCTCGTGCTCTGCTGTTGGCTTCCCGATAATAACTAAATGTTCAAACTCCGCTTCTCTGCAGGCGGAGTTTTGATTTAATTGTCCAAAATGATACAATCCAGAAATGATTTAAAAAGATTATGAGGAGAGTAAGCATGAAACCTGCATTATTGGTAATTGATATTCAACAGGCGTATTTCAGAGAAAGCCCGGAAGGGGCAGAATCCCTCACGAAAGCTATCGGTGTGATCAATTATTATATTGGCCTGTTCCGTAAGTTTGACCTGCCCGTGATCTGTGTACGCAACAGCGAACCGGAATGGGGGTTCGTTCCCGGCTCGGATGGCTATGATGTTCCAGAATCACTTGAAATTCAGCCCACAGACCTGCACATCGACAAAACGTATGGCAACGCCTTCAATAAAACTACTCTGCTGGAAAAGCTGCAGGAAATGGGTGTGGATACCCTTTTCCTCACCGGTTTTGAAGCGGAAAACTGTGTGCTTTCCACCTACCGTGGCGCACTCGACCTGGATCTCACACCCATCATCATCCGCGATACATTGGCCAGCTCTCACCCTGAAAACATTCCCTTTGTGGAACGCATTGGCAGCCTCATTACCTATGCCCCGCTGCAAAAATGGTTGGAATCTCTGCAAACTAAATAACCATGCCCCCTAAAATCCGTCGCCGTGACGTTTCTCCGCGTTCCTTCGAAAATTCAAGCTGGTTGCCCGGTACTGCCGGCAATCCGTTTGACACGATCTTAAATGCGGGTTCAGCCATTTCGAAAATTCCCGGCATCGCGTTTTTCATCATTCTGGCCTTGCTGGCTTCTCTGGTTGCCTGGACCAATCTGCTCAAAGCAGCTTTACTGCTGGCGTTTATGCTTCTCGATTGGTTACTGATTTCCCTCTTACCCAAGACTTGTACTTCCTATGGCCCGGTCAAACCCGTGGTTTTAATATTGGCTGTTTTGCGTGCAGCATTTGGCCTGCTCCCCCTCTGGCCGGCTCTGGTATTACAAACCATTGGCACTCTGCTTGTGGTCATCGGCTTTTACCTTGAGCCCCAAAGTTTGGATGTCCACCGGGAGACCCTTGAAACCAGCAAGATCCCCCAGGATCAATCGCTCAAAGTGGTCCATTTGGGGGATCTGCACATTGAGCGTCTTACCCGGCGCGAACAAAAGATCTTGCAGGTACTGGAAGCGGAAAAACCAGACCTCATTCTTTTTAGCGGGGATGTGCTGAACCTCTCCTACGTTCAAGATGAGACTGCCCAGAGCGAGGCACGAGATTTTCTCACGAAACTGCACGCCCCACTGGGCGTCTTTGCCGTAACCGGCTCACCGCCAGTGGATCCACCTGAAGTTTTTGCCAAAACAATTGCAGGAACGCCACTTCAATGGCTGAATAATCAAGTTGGTAGTGTTCAATTGGGAGAAACCTCAGTACAGATCGTTGGCCTCACCTGCACCCACCTGCCTGAACGAGACCTGCAAACATTGCAGACCTTTTATTCACCAGACCCAGCCGCCGTGAGTATTCTACTTTACCACTCGCCAGATCTGGCTCCTCTGGCTGCCAGTCAGGGTTTTGACCTGCAACTCTCCGGCCACACCCACGGCGGGCAGGTTCGTCTACCTTTCTTCGGTGCCCTTTATGCCGCCTCTCTTTACGGCAAACTGTTTGAATCGGGCCGCTACCTGCTCAAAGACATGACATTGTACGTCACCCGAGGGTTGGGCATGGAAGGGGGCATTGCCCCAAGGGTTCGCCTTTTCTGTCGCCCGGAACTGATTGTTTGGACCCTCGCGGGTAAAGAATAACAACAACCCCCTGTTTCAAAACAGGGGGTTGAATTTTTAATTATCTCTACTCTAGAGCTTTTTCTGAACCAGAGGCAGCACCTGATCAATGGCCTCGTTCAGCTTGTCGGCATCTTTGCCGCCAGCCTGAGCCAGGTTCGGCCGTCCACCACCGCTGCCACCCATCACGGCAGCCGCAGTCTTGACAATCTCCCCGGCGTTCAAGCCTCGTTTGACCAGGTCATCGGTGACCGCGCAGATGATCATGGGCTTGTCATTGCTCACGCTGCCAAGGGCTACTACACCGCTCGGGTATTTCTGGCGGAACAGGTCGCACATCTGACGCAGGGTATCCACATCGGCATTCTTTAGCACGGCTGTCAACACTGGCACGCCGTTCACCGTGGGCACAGAAGCTAATTTCTGGTTAAACTCGTCTGCAGCACCGGCCTGGCGCAGCTTGCCAATTTCTTTGCGAGCGTCTTCCAGACTGTCCTGCAAGCCAACAACCTTGGCTGGAACATCTTCAAGGGAGGCATTCAGAGCATGGGCTGTCTTCTTCAACGCCTTATTGCGCTCGCGCAGGATCTCATATGCCCGATGTCCAGTCACCGCTTCGATGCGGCGAATGCCTGCAGCTGCGCTGCCCTCACTGATGATGATAAAGGTACCGATATCCCCTGTTTGGGCAACATGGGTGCCACCGCACAATTCGTAAGAGATCGGTTCGTCCGGGTCAACGGTAACAGTACGAACGGTCTCACCGTATTTTTCACCGAACAAAGCCATGGCACCTTCATCCATTGCCTGTTGGAGAGACTTTTCAATGATGCGCAATTTATGATTGGCCAGGATGTCCTGGTTAACATCATATTCAATGGCATCCAGCACATCCGCGGGGATAGCCTCAGGATGATTGAAGTCAAAGCGTAAGCGATCCGGTGCCACCAAAGAGCCGGCCTGGCGGGCATGGTCACCCAAATGTTTGTGCAATTGGGCGTGCAGCAAATGAGTGGCGGTATGGTTACGCATGGTGTCAAATCTACGCATCCAATTCACCTTGGCCACGGCAGCATCACCAGTCTTGGGGGAACCTTTTTCAACGGTGCCGATGTGAATGATCACACCAGCAGCGGGCCGGCGCACTTCGTCCACACTGATCTCCCAGGAGCCGTCTTTGGCCACGATCTTGCCACGATCCCCCACCTGACCACCAGATTCAATGTAGAAGCCGGTTTTCGGCAAGATCACTTCCACGGGCTGACCCGGCAGGGCCTGATCGATCAACTCGCCTTCACTAAAGAGGGCTAGCACATTGCCTTCGCTCTCCAACCATTCGTATGGGTTGTAGGCCACACCGCTCTTGGCAACAAGACCTTTTTCGATGAGACCATCAAAAATGCCGCGGTAGACTTCAACATCTTCGCCGCCAAGCGGGCCAAAGGCTTTACCGGCGCCAGATTGTACTTTATGTTCTTCCATCGCCTGCTTGAATCCGGCTTCATCCACATCCAGGTTGCTTTCGCGGGCAACGTCGCGGGTCAATTCCAGTGGCAAACCGTGGGTGGCATACAGGTCAAATGCTTTAGCGCCATCCAAAACGGTCTGGTTGGATTTCTGCAGATCGGTGAGCATTTCCTGCAAATAACCCAACCCTGCCTCAACCGTGCGCTGGAAGCGTTTTTCTTCACGGGTCAGGCTATCCAGAATGGCTTTGCGGTTCTTTTCCAGTTCGGGGTAAGCTGAGCCGTAGTTATTGATGACCACTTCGGCCACCTTGGCCATGAAGGGTTCGTTCAGCCCGATCTTTGTGGCAAAACGGGCTGCCCGGCGAATGATCATGCGGCAGATGTAATTGCGGCTGGTATTGCCAGGTACAACACCATCGGCGATCAGGAATGTGGCCGCACGGGTATGGTCAGCCACCACCCGGTAAGGGGTGAAGTTGGCATCCATCTCTTCAACGCTGGTCTTGGAAAGTTCACGGATCTTGTCCATCAGCGGGGAGAACAGATCGGTGCGGTAGTTGGAATTGACGCCCTGCATGATGGAGACGATGCGCTCAAAGCCCATGCCGGTATCCACATGAGTGGCAGGCAGCGGATCGAACTGGGTCTGACCCATGCGGTTGTACTGCATAAAGACCAGGTTCCAGATCTCCAAATAGCGTTTGCAGTCGCCGTTCACACGGCAAACGTGCCCGGGAACACCCTTCTTGTCGCAGCCATCTGGGCCGCGGTCAATGTGGATCTCGCTGCAGGGACCGCAGGGGCCAGTCTCAGCCATTTCCCAGAAGTTCTCTTTGCGGCCGTAATACAAAATGTGCTCCGGGTTCATGCCCGGCTGTTCTTTCCAGAAGTTATAGGCATCTTCGTCTGTCGGTAGATTGCCTTTGTCATCCTTGAAACAGGTGGCGTAAAGCTTGGATCCATCAATGCCCCAGACCTGCGTCAGCAGTTCCCAGGCCCATGAGATCGCCTCTTTTTTATAGTAATCGCCAAAAGACCAGTTACCCAACATTTCAAAAAAGGTATGATGAGTGTCGTCACGACCTACATCATCCAGATCATTGTGTTTTCCTGCCACACGCATACATTTTTGTGAATTTACTGCGCGCGTGTAAGGGCGGGTATCTGTACCCAGAAAAACGTCTTTAAATTGCACCATACCGGCGTTGGTAAACAGCAAGGTTTGATCCCCGCCAGGAACGATCGAAGAAGAAGGCACGAAAGTGTGCCCTTTCGATTTGAAAAATTCAATGAAGGATTGTCGGATTTCAGTACCGGTCTTGGGTAAGCTCATTTTTCACCTGTCAAAAGTATCGTGACGCTCTTTCGTATCTAGAGACCTTATTATATTCTAAGGATTGCCCACTCGCAACAAAAAGACCGCGGATTTTGACCGCGGCCTTATCATTTTGCTTATTCTAGCGAGAGATCGCCATTTTCACCACTTTTCCCTGCGAATCGAGCGTTACGCGCGCATACTGGCGGTGAATATGATGATCAAAGGTGATCTGTTTGCTGAAGCTGACTACCGTGCGGCTGGCCGGTCGGTCGCCGTTGGCTTTGCCGGCTGTTCTCGCCTGGCTGTTGTTGTTCACCCGCACGTGTTGCTGGCTTATACGAACCTCGGCATATTCAATGCCGGGCAGATAGTCGCGCACCATTTCTTTGGCATTGGCAATGGCTTTGGCAGAGATGGCACTCGTTTTGGCTTCGTCCAACGCCTGGTCTACAACCGTTTTCACCACAGGGTGATTCTTTTCGCGCGCATAAACGGTTTTCATGGCCTGGTAGGGGTCGTACGCCACAAGTGGATCACCATAAAGAACAAAGGAAATGAGGGTTTTCTGATCCTCGCCATCCAGATATCCCTGGCGCAAGTTCATCTCACGCACAAAGTCTACTTTGGCCTTGCAGAATGCCGCGCCGATGGAGGTACCTTTGGCCAGGTAACTCATCACCAGATGCGCCAGCAGGTCGCCACCGATCAAGGGAGTGGTCACAGACCCATAAGCGATGGTGGTGGAGGCGATCATGGCCAAAACACCGCTGCCCAAAAAGGTCAGCGCCATTGATTCATTTTCGGCTTTATTGAGAATATGCCCACCATAACAGGCCTCTGAGATCACAATACGAGGAGCTTCACTGTTTTTGCTTACATCCGTGGGCTGCAAAGCCACCGGGAAGTCTTCAGCACCAGAAGTATCAGAACTGTCTTTTTGACCATACCAGTTACTGCCATCTTCCACCCCGTGCAGGTTAAAGTAACAGAAGGGAGCAGATGCCATTTTGGTCGGGTTAAAGGCCGTGTTCTTCCCATTAGGAGACAGCGACAGGTTTCGGGCTTCACCCATGGGGCGGAAGGCAGAGTAGCTGGACCGTTGCCAGATGGCCGCGGTTAACCCCAAATTAGCGAAATTCTTTGAATAGGTGTGGTTCCAGAACAACAAGATACGGATGATCTGGTTCAACCACGATTGCGTCTCTGCTTCATCAGTGTGATACAACGTGGCATTGCGGATCTGAGATAGCAGCAACCCAGAATCGGAACTGGCATCTCCCGGCAAACGTCCTACCGGCCAATCGGCCACAAAATAGTTCTTATCCAGAGAAGCGTACGGGTTGTCTGAAGGTACCGTGGCGTCTGAATCATCGGTTGGGTTGGGCAAATTGTGGAAAGGCACCACCTTGTCTCCGCCGACGATCATTACGGCTCCGATCATCTCGCCAGTCTTTTCCAACGCTTTGTCCAGGTCGGTCAATGCTAGTTTGATCTTCCAGGGGTCAATGGCATCCACAGGGGTGATGCCGTACTTGCCGCAGGTAGCCATGTCATCGGGGAAGAAGATCACGGCATGCCAACCATCGCGTTTGGCAATGCTGAGTGCCAACTGCTCCAACTCGTTCATGATCACCTGTGCACTTTGCTGACCATACTGAGCGGTCAGACCGGTTTTGGTGCTCAAGATCACATAAGCCGGATAACGGTTATCAGCACGGACCACGCCGGGGGTCTTAAGCTCATCTGCCAGTTTCTCAAACTCACGCTGTACCTTTTGCAGGTCTTTGTCTTTTGGTTTGGTAGATGATTCTTTTGCATCTAATTCTGATTGGCCGCCGAAATCGGCTTCATTTTTCAATCCATAGCCATCAAAGCTGTGAATTTCGGTGCGGATGGGCGCATCAGGCTGAGAGCCCTCCTGCCCAAGTCGCCCACTTTCGCTATCGATATACGAAAATGGTTTGCTATCCGTCATTGGTGCAACCGAAACAGGTTGAACAAACTCAGGCTGTCCTGAATACAAATTGTTCAGGCCAAACTTTGCCGCCACCTGAGAAGGAATGGCAAAATTTTCCACTACCTGCATTTTTTCAGGGTAAAGGGGTTTGAACTCAAAGTTTGTTCCCCACAAGCGTTGAGGCACCTGCCCCACAGGGTCAAGGCTGGCACATTCGTGCAGTAAATTCACCGCTTCGTCTTGCTGACCATTTTGCATCCAAACTTTGGCCAACTGCAGACTAATGGAGAGACAATCTGGCCAACGGGAATGGTACAGGCGCGCCATATTCAATAAGGCTGCCTTGTCACCCCTCTGAGCGACGATCTGTAAATGGATTGCTCCTGCCAGCGCAGGGTACTCTCCCTGGCTCAACACTTCAAAGATCGCGCTTTGAGCGGTATCCAGATCGCCAGCTTTGAGCAACTGGGAGGCTTTTAGGAGCGGATCAGCCCAGGTTGGGACTGCACCACTTGTGGAAAATTCAAAACCCAACGCTTTTTGCATGCCGCGCACATTGGCGGCCTTTACCACATCTTCACGGACATATAAACCTTCCGCTACACGCAGTGCTTCCTGATATTCCGGGTCGCAACGCAGGATCTTATCTACCAATGGAACTGCCACCTGCCCACGCCCCTCCTGGATCAACGCTTTTGCGAACAGCAGGTTGATCTCCAGATCGCCCGGGTAAGAAGCCAGCCAGGCAACAGTAGCCTGTCGGATGAACTGGTAGGAATTCGATTGCAGTCCCGATTGGAGATATTGCAGCAAGCGGCTGCGATCGATCATTTTGGGTTCGTTATGGGCAGAAGGTCGGTTAGGGTTCATACGTGTGAGCTCGCTTCCTGTGAACTGTGTACCATGTTCAGTGCAATAACCGCGCCAAGTTGACGGCGAATATTGAGATCATTGGGAGCCATTTCGGCTGCCTTGCGCAAGAGAGCTTCGGCACGAGTGTAATCTTTGGCATTGCGCAGCAAATTGACGGCTGCCAGAATAGCGCGTGTGTCCTGAGGTGCCAGATCCATGGCCGTTTGCAGGGTCTTCAAGGCTTCCTCGTACTCCCGCTGTTGCTGATATGCATTACTGAGGTCCAAATAGACTTCAACCTCTTGAGGAGCCTGGGCAATGGCCTGACTGTAGTGGAAGATAGCCTGGTCCAGATGCCCGCCATCGAATTCCAGTTTTCCCAGGAATTGCTGCATCTTCGGCTGCACCTCATTAAGTTTGAGCGATTTTTGGGCGCTCAACTCTGCTGCTGATTTATCACCGCAAGCCAATTGGGCTTCTGCCAACAAGTTTAAGATCTCGGCATTTTCTGGGTACTTTTGCACCAAAGCTTCAAACAAGGGTCTGGCATTGGCAGCACCATTGATCTCTTTGATCAATTTGGCATGGTCCACCATGACCTCCAGACTGGTATTCTTGGCATGGACGGCCTTTTCCAGCGCCTGTAAAGCCTGCAATTTGTCACCATTGGCCAACCAGGATTTTGCCAGCAGCAATTGAACTTCTGCATTGGCAGCATCTTGCGTGGCTGCTTTTTGAGCGAATTCCAACGCTTTCTTTTTCTCGCCATTGGCCAGGTACAGTTTGCTGCTGAGCAACATGGGGCTGATGGAGAACTCGTTCACAGAATTGGCACGTTCGACTGCGGCCAGGGCATTCGCCGTGTCATTTTGGGCAAAGTAGGCTTCTGCCAAGGTTTCCCAAACTTCATAATTATTAGCGCCAGCTTTGCTGATGGGTTCGAGTGTTTCGATTGCTTTCTCGCCTTCCCCATTTTGCAGATAGGCTTTGCCCAGCCAATACTTAATCTGAGCATCTTCAGGTTGCAAAGTTGCAGCCTGTTCCAGATGAAGCACGGCTTCCTTTTGATTGCCATTTTCATGGGCATATTCAGCAGCCAATACCTGCCAATCGGGCTCATCTGGCCAGTATTCCAACGCTTCGTTGAGATCGCTCATGGCCGCATAAGCCTGACCGCTTTTTTCGTATAACATGGCTGCCAGGGTAGACGCCCACGGCTGGGCAGAATTCTTTTTCATGCTCTGTTTGAGGGCCAGCAACGCTTCGCTGGGGTTGGTATCCTGTAAACAGCAGGCAGTGGCATACAAAACATCTGCTGCGGGGATCTGCTTCTTGGCCAGTTGAACCGCCGTGGCTGCTTGACCGGTCTCTTTGAGGGCCAGCATCATTGCCACCACGTCGCCTTTTTGCGGGGTGTTCATTGCCAATGCGCGGATATTGGCCTGGTTGGCTTCGATAGCTAATTTTGCTCGTGTAACCAGATGTTCCAGTTCCGCCGTACCAATCCGTTCAGCCCTCGAGATCAGGTCTTTGAGGGTGGCGATTGTTGAGTCAGAAACGGTCGATTCAAAGTTCAAATGTTTCTTTACCCGCAAACCGGCGATCATTTTGCCGAATTCGATGGCCAATAACAACACTTCCAGGGCGATCTTGATGGCAGCCATACTCTTTGGTTGCGAGGTGTACAGTTTGTCACTCCAGGCTTTGGCTTCTTCCCAGCGATTGGTCGCCATTCCAGCTTTGACCAGGTTGCGCACAACGAGGGTTTCTTCCACACTATTGATCTCGCCTTTGATCTCCACCTTGGCCAAGACCTGGTCGAACAGCGCTTCCGCTTGCACCAATTGTCCCAGTTCAGCCAGATAACGAGCTTCAACCAGGGCCAGGCTATTTGCCTGCGGGAAGATCTCAACGGCTTTATTGATCATTAACCCGGCTTTTTCGTTTTGCCCGGCGTCAAGTAAACTCTCCAGGATCTCGGTGCAAAGATTTGCATCCACATAGACAGAAGGATCATCTGCGCTCAAATCCATGAAGGAGAGAGTATCCTTCTGCTTGCCCAGAGCGTGGCCAATTTCCAGCTGCAAGACTGTCTTTTCAGCCATCGCCTCAGCAGCGGATACTTTTTCTGCAGCCAGGGAGTAATCGCCGGTTTCAAAGGCCAATTCAGCAGCCAGCACATCAACGCTGGTGCTTTTCTTTAACAGCGATTTCCAGATCGCAGGAACAAAGTTCATCTCATTTGCTTCTGGTGCCAATTCACTTGAGTCATTCAGTTCAGCCAGTTTACTCAAAGCTGCTTCACTTTGACCCATGGCATGTAGAATCTCAGCGTGGATCAACTTCAACCAATTCTGATCCTCATAAAACTGCCCGGCCTGCTCGAGAACCGTCAATGCCTGTTCGTATTGTTTATTGTTGCGGTAAAAACCCGCCAGATCGAGCAGTGCATTTTGGTGTTGAGCATCCGGTAAGACAGAACGCATTTTTAAGCACTCTACGGCCAGGTCTTCTTTTTCTACCGCAGCGAACAGGTGGGCGCCGCGGATCAGATCAGATTCATTCTTCGATTTTGCCAACAGGTTTTTGCATCCCTCAATTGTCTGCCTGGCCGCATCCTTTTTACCACTTTCCAGTTGCAATTCAGTCAATTTAAGGAATAAGGGCAATTTCTGCTCATGCGCCTGTGCCAGAGTTAAGATGGCTTTCTCAGCTTCATCAGCTTTTCCTAAATTGCCCATGAAGTCGGCAAACCATTCCACACTCTCGGCTACATCTGAAGCAGATTCCAACACCTGGTTTGCCTGAACCACGGCTTCTTCGATATCACCGCTGGTGGCACTGACTTCGGCCAAAGTCTCACGGGCGCCAGCCCAGTTGGGGTTGATCTCCAACACTGATTGGATCCCAGCCAAAGCGTAATTAAATTTTCCCAGCAAGTTGGCTGCCCAGGCGAAACCTGCCTGAATGCGTTCCAGCCAGTTAGAGCCCTGTGCTTCTACATGATTGAGCAGATTGGAAAACAGGTCGAATGCCTTCTCGCTTTCACCAGACCGGAGCGCATGCTCTGCCTGTAAAACGTTGGCGTAGAGATTTTCCGGTTCACTGCTTATAACATCATCCAATACCTGGGCTGCTTTTTGTTGTAAATGTTCCTCAACCACTGGCTGACCCAGGATATGCCGATAATCTTGTCCCAGTACAGAATCCACATAGATCAGTTTCGCAACTGTCTTCGCCTGGGCAGAAAGCACCAATGGCTCAACCAGGCTTCGGGCTTTCCCAGCTTCTCCTTTACGCAGCACCAGCGCCGCATATTCCTGTATGGCTTCTGCCTGCGTGGAAAAAGCTTTATAGGTCTTTTCGATGGTGGAATCAACATCTGCCATATTCAATTGTTTCATGGCGGCAATCTTGAGCAAAGAAGTTTGCAGATCGCCATCCACTTTCGGTTCATCGCCAGAAAGCAGGCTGTATGCTTCTGCTGCCTGTCCTTCCCCGATCAATTCAGTTGTCAATTCCCGCAAAATGGCAACATTGCCCGGGACAGCAGCGTGGGCAGTGCGTAAGGTCTCGATCGCACGGGCAATCTCGCCTTTTTCACGGTAAACCTGAGCCAACATTTTCCAGGGTTCTGGCAGTTCGGGTGCTGATTCAACTGCCTGGCTCAAATGATGTAATGCCTGGTCCGTCTGACCCAGGCGATATTCTGCAAAGCCTTTGATAGCCAAAGCGCGGCCATTTTCGGGTTCTTGAGCAAGCACTTTTTGGGCAGCATCCAGTGCCACCACCGGTTGATTGGTCTCGGCAGCAGCCTGGGCATATCCCATCAGGTCAGTTTTCTCAGCTGAACCGAACTGATCGATCAGGTCAGCA
>CAZWKK010000001.1:26552-31791 GCA_964634855.1 uncultured Anaerolinea sp. | reverse complement strand
CCAGGCGTTGGGGCAGTATTGACGCATCAGATCAATGTAACCCAACAACACAGGTATGGAGCGAAGACCCATGGAAAAACCACCTGCCCCAGTCGTTTCTTGTCCCAGAACACCATAAGAGAGGGGAACTCGTTCATCGATCACACGCGCTTCGATGCCCCCCACCCTGAATGTAGTGATGACAAAATCAGCATCCTGCAAAGCGGTGCGAGGATCTGTGGTGATGGTTCTTTTTAGTTTTGAGGTGTCAACATTTGTTAAAAGTGATTCTGTAACCCGATCGATCAATTCCAGATGCTCCCCATCAATATCCATGAGAAACAGGTCGGTTAAGCCGAGAGATTCAGCTTTACGGTAACATTCTTTTACAATTAAGGGGGTTCTTACGCCGGCGGCGCCGATGACAGTCAGTTTCATAGTCAGGCCTCTTTAATATTTCGATGATGAACTGTGAACGAGTATAATGCTATTCAATATCGAGTGCAACCATGCTGAAATCATCTCTCGAACGTTACCTGGACACCCTTAAAAACGCACAAGGATTTGCGGAAAATATCCCTTTTTGGTCTCATAAACCGGGAAATCCTGCTCAATTAGTTGGTTTTCCTCTAGACCTGGATAAAAGAGTTGCAGATCTATTGACCCGTAAAGGGATTCACTCGTTATATTCCCACCAGGCGCAAGCCATTGAACAACTGCATCGTGGCGACAACGTTGTGGTGAGCACTGGAACAGCCAGCGGTAAAAGCCTGTGTTACATGATTCCCATTCTGGAACAGATGGTGCAAAACGAATCCGCTACAGCGCTGCTCTTCTTCCCGACCAAAGCACTGGAAAATGACCAACTAAACGCCTTTGCTGAATTTCGTCAACTTGCAAACCCAGAAATTGGGCAAACAATCATTTCTTCTGCCTATGATGGTGACACTCCCACGCATTTGCGGTCTGCCATCCGTGATGGCACCAGGATCATCCTTACCAACCCGGATATGCTGCATTTGGGTATCCTGCCGCATCATACCACCTGGATGAACTTCTTGCGTAACCTCAAATATGTGGTCATCGATGAAGTACACATTTACCGCGGCGTTTTTGGCTCAAATGTGGCCAATGTTATTCGCAGGTTGGATCGGATCCTTTCCTTTTATGGCGCCAAACCTCAGTACATTCTGACCTCTGCGACCATCTCCAACCCCAAAGAACATGCCGAAAGGCTGATCGGTCGTACGGTTGAATCGATCTCAGAAGATGGCTCACCCCACGGTGAAAGGAACTTCGTTTTTTACAATCCTCCAATCGTAAATGAAGAGTTGGGTGTCAGAAAAGGCTTGCTTTCAACCACAATCGATTTTTCAACCGAGATCCTTTCCAGAAATATTCAAACCCTCTTATTTATGCGCAGCCGCCGTGGGGTGGAATTGGCCATCCATGACCTACGCGAACTTTACCCTCGCAAAAACCATCAGGTCCGCGGTTACAGAAGCGGATACCTCAAAGCTGACCGCAGGGAGATCGAGCATGGACTTAAGGCTGGTGAGATCACCCTGGCAGTGGCTACCAATGCTCTGGAATTAGGAGTTGATATTGGCGGGGTTGACCAGGTGATCATGGCCGGTTACCCTGGCACCATTACTTCCACTTTGCAGCAAGCAGGACGGGCCGGGCGAAAATTGAACGAGTCTGTAGCGGTACTGATCGCATCCGCCAACCCATTGGACCAGTTCCTTTGTCAACACCCTGACTATATTTTGGAACGGTCCCCAGAACGCGCATTGATCGACCCTGACAACCCGCTCATTCTCATTCAGCAACTGGTTTGTGCTCAATTTGAATTACCCTTTCTCAAAGGGGATACCTTCGGCAATATTCTTTGGGAAGACTTGGAGCAGTATCTGGATGTCCTGGCAAACCAGGGAACTCTGATCAAACGAGGTGAACGCTATTTTTACTCTTCTGAGGAATACCCCGCCAGTTTGATCTCCTTACGCAGTACAGCCACGCGGTCCATCAATTTGCAGGTCGAAGAGGATGGCAAGCCCCGCTTGATCGGTGAAGTAGACTATGCCAGCAGCCTGTGGATGACGCATCCGGGGGCGGTGTATTTGCACGAGGGCGAAACATATTTAGTCAAAGACCTGGATCTTGAAGAAAATGTAGCGCATCTGCAAGAACAATTGACGCCCTACTTCACAGAACCTGTGAAAACAGAAGAGATTCAATTGGTCAATGATCAAGAAACTCTTACCCAGATGGGTTGTGAAGCGCATTATGGGGAGATCACCGTCACCTCCAAGATCGATTCCTTCAAAAAGATCGACTGGGAGACACGCGCAGTGATCAATGTTGAACCATTGGATCTTCCCCCAACGGTATTGCAAACCATGGGCTACTGGATCATTCTGAATGATGAGACGGTTGAAAAGATGCGAGAGGAGAAGATGTGGGCCAGCGATCCAAACGATTACGGTCCCAATTGGGATGCCATCCGACAAAAAGTTCGCGAGCGAGACAGTTTCCGCTGCCGCATGTGCGGCTTGCCAGAGACCGGACGACCGCATCACGTACATCACAAAGTGCCCTTCAGGTCGTTTGCTTCTGCCGAGATCGCCAACTCGCTTGATAATCTCATCACCCTATGCCCTGGCTGCCATCGTATTGCTGAGATGAATGTCCGCATTAGATCAGCCATCTCAGGGTTAAAGTACTTGCTGGTAAACCTGGCACCGCTGCAGGTGATGTGTGATGATAACGATCTTGGCTCATACGCTGACCCAGCTGCTGATTTTACTGCCCGTAAACCTGTGATCTTGATCTACGATTCTGTGCCTGCAGGGATTGGCCTATCCAAAACCCTCTTTACTGAACATTATCAACTGTTGACCAACGCGTATGACCTGATCACGCATTGTCCATGCGCCGATGGATGCCCTTCTTGCGTTGGACCTGTTGCTGAAAATGGAGCTGGTGGGAAAAAAGAGACCCTCTTCTTACTGGACCTTCTCTTGAAGCAGGAGTCTGCCTGATGCCTTCGCTTTCAGATCGTTTAAAGTCATTGGGGATGGTGCCGGCCGCAAAAGTAGAACCTCCCAAGTCCAAAACTCAGGCTAAGATCTCTGACCTGGTGGATGGAATAGAGATCAATAATTCTCTCGGCACTTGTTTTGTTACAGAACAACTCTACCCCTGGAATTATCAGCATGGCAAAGTCACGTTTCAGCAGACATTTGGCATTTCTACCATCGCAGATGCCACAAAAGCCAGTCAGGTAAAGGGAGAGAATGTTTCCAGGTTGCTTTTTCTGGATACAGAAACCACAGGCCTTTCTGGAGGCACCGGCACAATGGCTTTTTTGGTGGGGCTTGGGTATTTCAATGAACAGGGTTTTGTTTTAAAACAATATCTCTGTCGCGACCCGCAGGAAGAACCCGCCATGCTGCTGGAAATTGCCAACCTGGCAGAAAACTACTACGGGCTGGTCACCTATAATGGAAAATCCTTTGATATTCCCTTGCTCAACAGCCGATACATTCTCAATCGTTTACAGAAACCGTTTGAGAATTATTCCCACCTTGATCTGCTCCATCTTTCCAGAAAGCTTTGGCGCAACAGATTGCAAAGCCGTGCCTTGCAAGACTTGGAACAACAGATCCTGGAGATTCCGCGTACCAGCGATGAAATTCCAGGATGGATGATCCCAGAGATCTATTTTGATTATCTACGCACTGGTAATGCTGAACCCATCAAAGGGGTGCTCTACCATAACGGCATGGATATCGTCTCATTGGCGGCGCTTTTTGTTTTCTTGGCTGATTCATTCGATTCACAATCACTCTCAGAGACTTTCCACCCCATTGATTATTTCTCGATGGGCGTTCTCTACAATGATATTGGCAGATTGGATCTGGCCGAAAGGATCTACGCTGATTGTTTCTCACGCCACCTGCTGGATGTTGACTTGAACATTTCGCTTTATCATCGCCTGGGAGACCTATACAAACGGCAGCAACGATTGGATGAAGCCATTGAAGTTTGGAGGGTGGCAGCGGAATTGGAAGATTTCGACTCGATCATTGAGCTGGCGAAATACTACGAACACTCGCAATGCGATTATGTACTTGCTCTTGAGTGGACGGAGAAAGCTGTTCAAATATTGGATAAAAAAGGGTATCATTCTTATCAGAACAAGCAATTAAAGAAAGAACTGACCAAACGCAAAGAGCGACTGGCAGCCAAGAAAGAAAGGAAAAACACGAATGTTTCTGCGAAAAATTCCTGAAAATGTTGTGTATGTGGCCAATGGGAAATTGGAAGCTGAATCCGTCAAGATCTTATTGGAATCCTTTGGTATCCCTGCTTTTGTCAACCAGGAATCTGCTGGCGCCACGTATGGTTTAACAGTCGGTCCCCTGGGTGAAGTGGATGTTTTTGTTGAAGATGCCAATATTGAGGAAGCGAAAAAGATCATCGTTGCGATGAAGGAAGGTAAATTGGAAGTCAAAGATGACCTCACCGATCCTGGTGAGGATGCTGACCCCACGGACGGGATTTGATTTTTTACCCTGGTTTGTTTTTCTGATAATCTTCCGGAGTATCCAGATCGGTAAGAATATCTGACTCTTTTACAAGATAATAGCTGATTTCTTCGCTATGGCCATTGATAAAATCACGCAAAGTCTTTGGCGGTCGCAATTCAAGCAATTCCTGAAACATGCTTTGCGGTACCAACCATGGGTGTCCCCTGCGCATGGAATAACTGGGGATAATGAGAGAACCAGGTTGGTCTTGGTATTGGGCAATCATTCCCAAAAGATCGTTGCTTGAGATCTTGGGTTGATCCCCCAACGCAATGAACACAGCCTCACAATCTGACGCCAACGCTCTCAAACCCGTTTTAACAGAATCAGCCATTTCTCCATTCTCAAAATCGCGATTGAATGCGACTTTGACCGGGAAATGGCTGATCTCTTTTTCTACCAGTTCTCGATACCCCCCTGTTACAACTACAATTTCACTTACCTTTGCCTCAATGTAGGCATTGAGGATGGTGCTGATTATGGTTGATCCTCCCCATGGAAGCACCATTTTGGACTGTCCCATTCGGCTGGATTTTCCAGCTGCCAGAAGGATACAACCGATCTTCAAATTGTCAGTCTCCAGTAGTTGACCTGGCATCCAATGCGTTACTTACCCGTTCTGCCGTAAGGGGAAACTCATTGAACCAAATTCCGATGGCATCATG
>CAZWKK010000001.1:2686-26452 GCA_964634855.1 uncultured Anaerolinea sp. | reverse complement strand
GCCCCTTCTATCTGCCCCTGAACCTGTTGTGGGTTGATCGCCTGACCAACATCGTTGGCGCAGATCACCTTCTTAAGAGTCACCTCTCCGGTTTCAATATCCACCTCTGATAGCACAGCCTCTGCCACATAACCATAAGCGAAATTGGGTTCAGACTTTCCAGTCTCAGGGTCATAAGGCGTTGTCTTTGGCGGAATGTATTTATAGGTGGCACAGGCAGGTCTTTCTTCGTTCTGCCATTTTTGTAAAGCTTCCTTGGCCGCACCGCGAATGGCATTTCCTGCCATAAAGGTCATACGTGAGGCGCTGACGCTGCCGGAATTCAAAGTACTGGCGGTATCAGCGGCAATTAATTCGATCTTTTCAATTGGCAGGCCTAATCCCTCAGCAGCCATTTGCACAAAGGCTGTATGAGAGCCCTGCCCTACGTCTGCACCGGCATGTTTAAGTACGGCTCGCTCGATCTCATTTTTTCCATAAAGCTCAATGGTGGCATAACAATGTTCTGGAGCACCAAAAGAAAATCCAATGTTCTTAAATCCACATGTGATTCCCAGGCCTGTTCGATATTGTCCATTTTCGGATTTTAGGTTGGGTCTATGCCAACCAGTTACATCGTGAGTCCACCCGGCGCTCAACGCGCATTTTTCTGTCACCTGTTTGATGCTCACCCCTTTGGGTAACGGTGTACCAACAGAAAGCAGGTCACCATCTTCCAACAGGTTGCGCATGCGCAATTCAACTGGGTCCATGCTCAACTTTTCAGCGATCTTGTTGACCTGGCTCTCAATTGAAAAGGCAGCCTGTGGGCCGCCAAACCCACGGAACGCACCGTTTGGAATATTGTTTGTATAAACAGCGCAACTATCTACACGCACATTCGGAATTTTATAAGGACCTGTACAAAGCAACGTGGCATTTCCCAACACTTTGGGAGAAGTATAGACATAAGCTCCCCCATCAGCATAAATGTCCACAGAAGCGGCTACAAGGTTCCCCTGTGCGTCCGCGCCTACTTTTGAGTGAATATGATACGGATGACGTTTGTGGTGTCCGATGATGGATTCTTCGCGTGTCCAAATGGTCTTTACCGGGCGGTTGATGCCTTTCTCGCGCAATCGTAATATAGCCAGACCTAAAATGATCTGCACAGACATGTCTTCACGGCCGCCAAATGCCCCACCAATAGCCGGATAAATGATGCGGACCTGGTCTTTATCCAGGTTGAGCGCATGGGCAACCTGTTCTTGATCTTCATGCACCCATTGACCGCCTACAACTATTGTTACTCGATCTTCTTCATCGTAATACGCAATACCCGCTTCAGGTTGGAGGTAAGCGTGTTCCTGGATCGGCGTATGATAATCTTCTTCCACGATCACAGCCGCTTTGGCAAAACCCTCTTCTATATCTCCCTTGCGGATCTTGAAGTGACAAAATTCATTGGATTTACGGTCTGGATGAACCAGGACAGAATCAGCTTCCAGGGCTTTGTGAACGTCAGTTACGACCGGCAGATCTTCGTATGTGACTTTGATCTTTTTTCTGGCTATAGCTGCAATCTCATCCGATTCAGCAACGATCAGAGCGACATTATCCCCTTCAAAACGGACGTGGTCTGCAAATGGCTTGCTCGAACCAGGCCCACACAAAACAGGCTGATCCATCGTGCCGAGACCATATTCGTTTACTGGAACGTCTTTGGCAGTCAAGATCAAAACAACACCAGGAAGCTGCAAAGCTTCCTGAATATCGATCTCTTTAACGACTGCATGTGCTTTTCCGGAGAACAGCACTTTCATGTAAAGCTGATCAGGCAAATTGAAATCTCCAGGGTATAAAGCAGTCCCTTTGACCTTTGCCTCAGCGTCAATTCGTTTTACAACTGTGCCAACAACCGCCATTGGTGGATTCTCCTGCATAGAAGGATGTCTATTATTTCTTTCGCTCTACCTTGTCCAACGGAACGTCAAACGGACCATATCTGGACGGTCCTAAATAATGATTAACCACGAATGTGATTACTGTTAGTAATAGGTAAAGTACAAAAACAAATATCGCCATATATAACAATCGCACCAAAATCAGAGGATCGGCTACATACTGATACACGATCATATCTTGTGGAATGATCACCCATTTAAACAATGATGCATTTGAAACTAAATAATCGCCTGCAACATAAGAGATCACAGGAATGATGATCAATAATGCACAACCAATTCCGCGCCATACGGGGTGGATCGGTTTCTTGGCTGGATTGTTCTGTTCTCTAAAACTATACCGCGAGTCCATGATCTTTAAGCCTTTTCCCTCTCTGCAACACTTTCGATCGCTTTTACGATCTTATAGTATCCTGTACAACGACAAAGATTACCCGTAATGGCCATTTTGATTTGATCAATATCAGGATTCTGAGTTTCTTCAAATAGTTTCACTGCAGACATAACAAAACCGGGTGTGCAATAGCCGCATTGAACTGCACCTTCATCAATAAAGGCTTTTTGCACTGGGTGAAGGTTTTGCCCTTCCCCAACTCCCTCAATGGTTACGATCTCTGCACCATCTGCACGCGGGGCTGGCACAAGGCAGCTCATCACTGCCACGCCATCCAAGAATACGGTACACGCCCCGCATTCCCCCTCACCACAACCTTCTTTTGAACCGGTCAGGCCGGCTTCTTCACGGATAAGATGCAGCAAGGTTTTTTCTTGACCCGATTTAAAATGATAAGGCTTGCCATTGATGACTGTACTGATCTCAGATTTCGACCCTGAGGCTTTGATCTTCTTATTTGGGGTTGATTTTCCCCATAATAATACGGGCGATCGATCAATTGAATGTTGATAGTTCGGTTGGCAAAGTTCCTCTAATCCACGCCGTACTAAAAGGGTGGCGATCTTGCTGCGATAGTCTGAAGAGGAGCGAATATCGCTGATAGGCGAAATATCTTGTTTAACAAAAGTACTGGCCAGGCTTACAGGCTCAGAATCTAGCTGTTTCCCCACCAGCGCCTGTTCTGTTTTCGTAGCATGAATGATAATGGGCGTAACCGAACCCAAAGTAACGGATGCAGCGCTGATCTTTCCTTGCTCAACTGTGAGTAGCATTGCCATGTTGACCAAAGAGATCGCCTGTGCCTTGCGTAAGGCATACTTCTTGAATAAGCTTCGTTGGTTGGGCGCCAACCCTTTGAAGACCACTTCTGTGACCATTTCATCGGGTTTCAGAACTGTTTTACGTACGCCAGTATAGAAATCAGATAATTTTACCGTTCTGTCCCCAGCGCTTGATTTCAGCACCAATGAGGCATCTAGTGCCATGAGGGGCGAGATCGTGTCATTGGCCGGGGAACCGGTAACCAGGTTTCCCACTACAGTACCACGATTGCGTATCTGAGGTGAACCAACACTCACGCATGCCTGAACAAGCAAGGAGGCTCGCTCCTGGATCAGTTTAGAACCAACCACCTGATTATGCGTGACCGTTGCCCCAATATGAATATTGCCCTCATTGTCCAATCGAATATCATCCAAACCGGCAATTCTGGAGATATCGATCAACAGGTCATTATCCGGGAATAATCCCTGCTCAAGCTGCAAAACCAGATCTGTCCCACCAGAGATCAGTTTGGCTTTTCCGGAATGATCCGCTAAAAGTTGTAGGGCTTCATCAATAGAGGCTGCGTTGGTATAGTTTTTCCACATTGTTTTAACCCTCTTTGACTTGCATACTAAGTCCATTGGCACGATTCGCCACTTTTAAGATCTCGGCCATAATGGAGATGGCAATTTCTTCAGGAGTTTCAGCCTTCAACTCCAAACCAATGGGGGCATAAACTTCACCGAATTTTTTACTGTAATCTTTTACTTTGTTGATCTCAGTTTTGGTATGCAGCCAGCGCTTCTTTGAACCGATTACGCCTATATAGCCAGCGTCAGAATCCAAAATTGCTGGCAGACCTTCGATGTCTACGTCTGCCCCTCTGGTTGTTACAACCACGTACGTGAATGGAGTGATCTTTACCTTTTGCGGGATCTCAGACATTTTGCAAATGATGAATTCGTCCGCTCCTGGCATAAATTCTTCGGTACACAGTTCAGCTCGATCATCTGAAACCAGGACACGGCAATCAAGATACTTGGCTACATGCACTACCTGACGTCCTACGTGACCTGCGCCGATGACCAAAATGGTCAATTTTGGGATGATTGGCTCCACATAAACCTCCACCTGACCTCCACAAATTCCGGGGTCGCCTTTGCCAGGGTCGACTAAACTGTAGTGCAATACCTTGGTCTGACGTTTATCCAGGGCATCCTTTGCTTCTGCGATTACCCTGTTCTCGATCTCACCACCCCCCACAGTGCCTTGGATATGTCCGTCTGGAAAGACCAACATCTTGCTCCCTTCATGCCTGGGCGTTGATCCTTTTGAATCGACGATGGTACAAAGGGCAACTGCTTCCCCTTTGGATTGAAGTTCGGCGATGGTCTGATAGATGGTCATTTAAACCTCCAGAAGGCCCAAGACAACGGGTAAAAGTTGTTTCTTTCTCGATACAACACCTTCTGCCATACGGGTATTATCAGGCAAAGGTTGGTAAGGCAATTCGTCTAACAACGCGGGAGCGTTACTGAATAACAAGCGGCTGGAGCCACGTACCACATCGGTCACCATCAACATGGCAAAATCAACATTTTTGGTTTTTCGCAAATAATCCAGCGCATCCATGAGGACAGGAACGCGGTCATTTACCTCGTTGAGTGAGCTTACTTCCACTTGCGCAATGGCAAAATTGGTATTTCCGGCAGTATAGATCTTCATATCACCAGTGACCACGTCTTGCGGATTGCGGGTTGAAAGACCAGCACTGGCTGAAAGCACCTTAAGACCGTAAGAATCGCGAGTTTCCTTTTCAAGCGCGCTGCCGCGAACAAATGCCCATCGAGAGAGTCGATCTGCAGCTAATTTATCCCGATCGGTGGTGGTAGGAGATGTGAGGTTCAGAGTATCGCTCAGCAGCCCTGCCAACATCACACCGGCAATCCCTGCTGGCGCACTCAATCCAGCCTCTTCGATCTTTTCAGAGACGAGAGTACTGGTCGAACCAACAATATCCACAGTCATTTTGATCGGAGTATGGGTAGATGGATTTCCCAAACGATGATGATCCAATATCTCGATCAGTTCAGCTTCTTCAAGCGATCCGATGGCTTGCTGCATCTCGTTATGATCTACCAGGATGATCTTCAATCTTGGGGGGTTTAATAGATCGCGCTGCCGGCATACACCAACATAACGACCCGTTTCATCGACCACCCAAAATTCATCGCCTTCTTCACGCAGAAGGCGTTGTAACAGGTCCTTGATCTTGGAGTTGGCTTGTAACTTGAGAACCTTTGTATTGGCGGCATCTTTACAGGGTGAATGTAAAATCTCGCTGATCGAGTTCTTCTTTAGGTCTGGTTTTACCCCGACCTGATGCGTCAGGTAGTTGAATAGACTACTCCCCGTCACCATACCATATGGGGTTCCGTCTTCATTCAATACAGGGGCAATGCCCCCGGTCCGGTTCGCAATGGTCCAGGCATCGCTAAGTGGACTATCTGGGTAAGTACTATCCAGACGGCGCATCACAGATTCAAAACGCGGGGAAGCATCTGTGAGTAAAACTGGTGCATCAATATTGAGCGTTTTAAGCACCCAAGCTGTCTGAGCATTGATCGCCCCCGCTCTGGCCGCCACTGTATCAGCACCATCACGCTCTCGTAACAACCATGCATAGCCTATGGCCGAGGCGATTGAATCAGTATCGGGGTTAAGATGACCGCAAACGTAAATCGTTGAATTCATACACTACTTTCTTTTTTCGTTGATCGCTTTCAAGATTCTTTCTGGTGTCGCAGGATTCTGATGAAGATCTGCTCCGCAGGCATCAAAAATGGCATTACCAACTGCTGGTGCCACCCCATCAAGCGGGATTTCTGCCACTGCTTTGGCGCCGAATGGATGGGTGGGTTCATAAGTCTCTACAAATATTGTATGCAATTCTGGCATTTCGTCAGCCCTAAAGATGTGATAATCGACCAGATCTTTTTCTCGGGCTTGCCCCTTTTCGTCGTAGAGCATTTCTTCACAAACTGCATATCCGAGCGCCTGAGACATACCGCCTTCGATCTGTCCAGAAGCAGTAATGGGATTAACGATCTTCCCAGCATCCACTGCCATCACCAACTTGTCTACGGTCAATTTACCGGTTTCAATATCTACCGTGACCTCGGCAAATTGGGCTGCAAATGGTGGAGGAGAGCTTGGTGCCACATATGATGCGATTCCAGCAATCTGTTCCTGATCTTCATGATGGAGAGAATTGTAGCCAATTTCTTCCATCGTTACAAACCTACCATCTTTAGCAATGGCTTTTTTATCATGAAGTTCAATTTCTTCAGGTTGAACCGATTGTTTCTCAGTACTGAGCATTTTTGCCGCCCGTACTTTAATTCGCTCAGCAGCCATTTTCGCTGCTTTGGTCGCTGCAGTGCCGGAAATATAAGTTGTGCTGGAGGCATAAGCCCCTTTATCAAAGGGGGTGAAGTCGGTATCGGATGAATAGACCAGCACATCTTCCAGGGGAACACCCAGGATCTCTGCTGCCATCTGCCCTAAGATCGTATCAGATCCGGTGCCCAGGTCCGTGGCGCCCACCATCATGTTAAAGGAACCATCGTCATTCATTTTGATATAGGCACCGCCCATATCCAGATACGGAATGGCAGTTCCTTGCATCACTGTGGCGATGCCAATGCCCTTGCGCAGATATGGCTTTCCAGGAACTTCATGCCATTTCGGATTGTTGTATTTCTTATCCCAATCCATGGCGTTCCGACCCATTTGAACACATTTTTCCAATCCTACCGTGTGTACGATCTCGGGTCGAGGTTCACGGCCTTCGCTCCATGAGGTGCTGAAGGGTTGAAGCTCGCCAGAACGCAATGTATTTTTTAATCGGAATTCAATGGAATCCATACCTAAAGAGCGGGCGATGGTTTCCATATGCCGCTCTACTGGCCAATATCCCTGTGGTACGCCATAACCACGGTAAGCGCCTGCAGGAGGCGTATTGGTATACACAATATCGGCATAAAAGCGAATATTGGGTTTTTCCCGGTATTTGCCATCCCCCACGTAGAGCGCCATTGCTTTTTGCCCCGTGTTACCTGTAACCGTCAACGCGTGACAACCATAAGCACCTGTATCTGAAAGTGCGTACATCTCGTTGGCTGTAATGGTACCGTCTTTCTTGACGCCCGTCTTCATGTGGATCTTCATGGGGTGTCTGGAACGGGCAGCAATGAACTCCTCTTCGCGGGAGTATTCAAACATCACTGGGCGTTTGGTGGCAATGGTCAAATGGGCAGCCACGTCTTCCACCAGCACTTCTTGCTTTCCTCCAAAACCACCACCGATGCGCGGCTTGATGACGCGAATTCGTTTGATGGGCAATCCGAGGACAGGAGCCAATATTCGCCGCACATGGAAAGGTACCTGGGTGCTGGTGCGGATCACCAGACGATCATCTTCATCCCAGAAGGTCACCACTACATGCGGTTCAAGATGAGCCTGTTGTACTTTGGGAACCTCATAATCGCCTTCAAAGATCAGATCCGCTTCTTTGAAACCCTGCTCAACATCGCCAACATCTATCCGGATCTTGGCAGGTAAGTTCTTTTTGGGATCTGAGTCGGCGAAATTTACGTATTCTGCTTCATCATGCAAGATCGGTGCGTCCACATCCATTGCTTTGCGTGAATCCAGCAAAATTGGCAGTTCTTCATACTCTACTTTGATAAGCGCGAGGGCCGCACTGGCAATCTCTGCAGATTCCGCAGCCACAAATGCCACCCTATCACCCACAAATCGGACTTTGTTATCCAGGCTGAACATATCCAGCGGGCCAGGGATCGGGTCTGACTGACCAGCCGTTGAGTAAATGACCCGTGGGATATCCTGCCAGGTCAGGACCGCATGAACTCCCGGTAACGCCTTTGCCGCTGATGTGTCAATCGATTTGATCCTGGCATGAGCCACCGGGCTATGAAGTACTTTGGCAATTAGCATCCCACGCAGTTCAATATCACTGGTAAATGCAGGTTTACCCTGTGCCAATTTCATGCCGTCCACTTTTTTGTCCGGTTTGCCTACCCGATCAAAGATCGGTTGCTCCTGAATGGCTTCCATCTCAGGCATTACCGACTTGAGTAATGAGCCTTCAAGCTCTAGTTCCTTTATCTCATGGTTGCGTAGTTTTTGCGCAAACTCAATTGCCTTGACGGGTTTGTCATAGCCTGTACAGCGGCATAATACGCCGGAAAGGGCGTCGCGAATATCTTTTTCTGTGGGATTCGGGTTGCGGTCAAAAAGGGCTTTGGCATTGAGGATCATGGCCGGGGAACAATAGCCACATTGAATCGCGCCAGATTCGATAAATGCCTTCTGCAAGTCACTTAATCCGTCAGTCTTCTTCCACCCTTGCTCAGGGTGTTCGCCTATACCTTCAATGGTCTGGATCTGATGCCCCTCAGCTTGTGCTGCCAGCATGGAACAGGAGTTTACAGATACTCCATCCAGCAAAACCGTACAGGCACCGCATTCTCCGCTCTTGCAACCGCCGAACTTCACTCCAAAATAACCTTCGGCGCGTAAAAAGTCTAGCAAATTCATGCCAGGATCGATATCTCGGACAATTTCTTCTTTGTTGATCTGGAGAGTAATATTCACAATAACCTCACTTCAACAACAATCTGGAAGAAATTCGGTTCGCCAGAACTCTTCCTGCTTGCATACGGTAGTCAGCGCTTGCCCATTCATCAGCTGCATTCTTCAATGCTTTTTCCACTCCGCTATTTACATCGGTTCCATTCAGCAGTGTTGGAATCGCCCCAAATCCGCCAATCGCAGCCTGGACCTTTCCGTCAGTAAAACGGGCAACGGCAAGGCATAAAATAGGCGTATCTTTTGGAGATCTGGCAACAGACTCGATTGCCAGTTCCACATGCGGGATAACCACTTCCTTGATAAGCACTGCCTCTTTCCACACACTACGCTGGGGCAACCAATCAGCCAACCGGATGGTTTTTCCGCCCGGTAGCCAATTGATAGAGGCGTCCATGGCCAACAGAGCTGTCAACAAAGGAGATCTGCCATCTGCTTTTTTAAGTAATCCGGCGATGGTCGCAGAATTTCTTTGGTTTCGCCCGGTCTGAATTTGAATGGCCTCAACAAGGTCTGTACCGACAAATTCTTTTTCCAACCTGGCTAAAGTGACAGAGGCACCAATCTTAAGGTAATTTCCCTCCCGCTGAATGTAATTTAACCCCAGGTCTTGCAGATCGACCACGGCAATTTTCTTGCCGTAATGTTTGCTGACTGTGCTTCCTCCACCAATCGCAACCGTGAGAGGGTCTTTACGTGTTAACAATTGAATGGCATTTTCTATCGTTTTGGGGCGGGCGTATTCTACGATCATTTTCTTTACTCCTCAACCGGGTCGATCCATTGATCATCAGCGGGTTCGATCTCATTAACCAGGCTGGCGCCAGGTTGTACCAGTACTTCTTCAGCTTCTACAAGCAAGTCGCCAGATTCGGAATGGATCGTCGCTCTGGTCTCAACCACTTTTCCATAATCTTTGATCACTTCGCCTTCAAGCAGCACGGGCTGACCTACTTTGACCGGCTTGCGAAAATGAACCGTCAATTTTCCGGTTACCAGCACCACATCTGGGCGCTTTCGCTTCATAGAAGCTCGTCCACCAATTTCATCCAAAACGGTGCTTAAGATTCCGCCGTGTACGATGCCAGGGTAGCCCTGATATTTACTGGAAAAACTGGTTCTGGCAAATGCTTTTCCCTGACCGTCGCTTTCAAAATGCAAAGCCAATCCGTGGGGGTTATCCAATCCGCAGACAAAGCAGAAATGAGTGTTGGATTGCTTGATGATCATTTTTGAGCAAAAGTATCGATCAATAATTTGACATCCCCACCCACTGGGTAAAGAATTGGGCAGGTACAGCCATTTTTACAATATTCAGCCACTTTGCTCTTAGCTTCATCTGGTGTACCTGAAGCAGTGATGCGTTCGATCAGGTCTTCAGGAACCAGGTATTTGGCCTTTGCAATCTGCTCGTGTGTGGCTGGCCAACCCAGAATGGATTGGATCTTCTGCACCACTTCAACATCTACCCCAGAAGCCTTGGCAATGTGCGGTTGTTGAGCCAAATACTGAGTCAACAATTCACGGGTGGTATCGATGGCTTTATCATGATCGAGATCGACAGAGCAAACGATCAACTGAGGGCGATCAATCGCATCAAAGTCACGGCCGGCTTTCTGGGCACCAGCGCGCAACAGGTCTAATGCTTTGTGATTATATTCAGGGGGAACACAATAGTTCATGACCACGCCATCAGCGATCTCCCCTGTCATTTCCATCATCTGGTCGCCAGTGGCGCCGATCATGATGGGAACATTGCGGGGCTCACGCCGTCCATGCACCACATCCAGCTCAATGCCATTCACATGGACAAATTCACCGTCAAAGCTCACCCGCTCCATGTTCAACAGCCGCTTTAAAACGGTAACAGTTTCTTTCATGGCAGTTAACGGCTTGCTGCGGTTGATACCCACATTGCGAGCCAGGGGGTCCCACCAGGCACCGATACCACAAATAATTCGGTCAGGCGCAAGATCATCCAAGGTCAAAAATGTGGAGGCTAACAAACCGATATTGCGGGTCCAGTTGTTAATAACCCCGGAGCCAACTTTGAGCTTATCAGTTACAGCTGCGTAAGCAGCCATTGGCACAATGGCATCACGAACAAGACGGCTTTCTGCCTGCCAGACGGCTTCAAAACCTCTTGATTCTGCATATTTTACATAATCAAGCCCGTCTCGAAGGTCATGGGCATCTTGCAGGTACAATGCGACTCGTTGGGTCATTCTTCCTCCAGTTATTTTTGAATGTCTTGTTTTTCTCTTTCCAACTTGTTTAGGTATTCAAGATCTTCCGGTAGGTCAAGATCCAGGGCGATGGTATCCATATCCACAACTTCGATCCTGGCATTTGCTTTCTTTGCCAAGTCCAAGTGAACGTTGAAAGAATTATTACCGTATCTAAATTCTATCAAATCAGCAGGATTGATGAATAATGCATTTGTTCCATCTCTTCGTCGGTCTGGTGCAATGATCACTTCAGGTGGAGTTCCGGAATGCTTAAGGAACTGTTGAATATCTTCCGGCTTGACCAAAGGGAGGTCAGCTGGAATTACAAGGATTTCCATTGCCTGGTACGCCTGTGCCACTTTACTGGCGCGTCTTAAGGCTGTATTCAATTCTGGGCTTCCATCTTCGAGAACGGTACGGGCCTCATAATCGCGAGCCAGTGCCAAAGCGGCCGGATCACGCGAGACAACCAGGATCATATCAATTTCTGGAACTGCTTTTAGAGTTTTAATGGTGTTTACCAGCATGCTGCGGTTCAATTCCGTGCGTTCATCTTCAGACAAAACACCCGCCAGGCGTGATTTTCCCCTTCTGAGTGGTTTTACAGGAACGATTGCCCAAAGAGACATCTGGTATCACCTATATAATTTTTTCTAAGGCATCCAGGCATTCTTGTGCCAATTTTTGCCTGGTAGGATTGTCAGACATTATCGTATTTGTTACGATTGGAATTATACCGCAACGCTCAATCTCATGCACCTGTGCTTTGTCAATTACATCTATAACAATCCCTTTGATCAATCCTTGATAATGTTTGGCTACAGCCAGGGCGCTGGGCTCAATACCCATTTCTGAATACATTTTTGCGGCTGGTCCTTTGATAGTTTTCCCGCCCACGATGGGCGAAACTGCAATACATTTCTTTTGTTTTATGATCTCACGTGTATCTTCAATATCCAGGATCGGGCTGATGCTGACCCATGGGTTGGAAGGACAAAATATAACAGCATCTGCCTCTTCCATCGCCTTGCGACTCTCAAGCGATAATTTTGCTCTCGCTATATTTCTAAATTCACAATTCGTCATGGTAGGTTCACAGTGATTTTTAACAAAGTACTCCTGGAATGACAAAACGCCCATTTCTTTGGTATGTACCAGCGTTGGAACATGTTCGTTTGTGACTGGTAGGATCGAATGCTTGATCCCAAGCGCCTGAGTAATCTTTTGAGTTGCCTGCGTCAGACTCTTGCCATCCCGCATCATCTGCGAACGGGTCAAATGTAATGCCAGGTCACGATCACCTACGCTAAACCAATCAGGTTGGCTGAATTTTTTGAGTTCTGAGAGACAGTACCAGGTTTCATCTTGCCTGCCCCAACCAGTGACGGTATTCGCCACCCCCGCTAGTGTATATGTAACTGTATCCAGATCCGGAGAGATCCAAAGTCCAAGGTGTTCAAAATCGTCACCAACATTGACGATGATCGTTAATTGTTCTTCAGTTAATAACTGGGCCAGCCCCCAGGCCAACTTCGCGCCGCCTACTCCACCAGCTAGTGCAACAATTTTCTTCATTGTTTTCTTTCCAAGGGGTATAAAGAATCAATTCCTGAAGAAGTGGCCGTCAGGTAAAGCAACCCCAATTCGTTAACCTCAAATTCATAATTCATCGGTTTTTGGGTCAATTCATCCACTGAACAGTTAAACTGATCTTCAGTAAGTTCATTCAAATTTAGCGTAATATGCGGGATCCAATTTTCAGGAGAATAGTGCAAGTTTACTTGTTTGGCAAAGCGGATTGTCCGCTTCCAGATCATCTCGTGCATTTCAAGAATGGCTCTGTTCTTTATGATGATCAGAAAAAAGATCTTCCTTTTGTTATTAAAGATACCTATGCCTGATGTTTGAAAGGAAAATCGCCCGATCTCAGAAGAAATTTGCTTCAACTCATCTCTAAGAGGCTCAAAAGCATAGGATTCAGCCGATTGCCAGGAAAAATGTGGAATCGCTGTCTTGTGGAGTCCCCCATACTCACAAGTCTTGTTCAAATTTTGCCAAATGGTTTCGTCCTGGTTAGAGAAGATCGAAGCGATCGAATACATATTGCTCCTAACGAAAAAGGTCCAATTCTTCAGGGCGGATCAACTCTTGCAAATTTCCTTGTCTAAGTGCGTAAGGGAATCCGTGTGCGATCACGACCGGGGTGCCTTCTTTCGCTTGTCCCATTAATAACGATGCCCCCGCTGCCAGTTCATCTGCTGCACCAACCTGGGTGACCTTGAGTTTGAACCCAAAAAGGTCTTCATTTCCCCTCAGATCAACCAGCCCAGGCATCCCAGCCAGACCAATGGCAATTCCAACAGTTCCATTGCGCCAGGCGCGGCCGTGCGAATCTATGATCTCTACGCCAAGGTTTACACCAAAACAGTTTTGCAATGCCTGCTGGATCTTTTCGGCAGAAGCATCAGGGTCTTCCGGCAATAAAAGGATCCAATCTTGCTCATCGCCCCAATCCCCATGCACGTTGGAATGGTCAATCCCGGCGTTTGCGCAAATGAACCCTCTTTTATGCTCTACGATCAACGTATTGAATCGTACTCTTAAGACTTTTTTGCTTTCTGAAAGAACAGCTTCTACAAATCGCGCATCTTTTTGAGTGATCTCTGCGATCCGCTTGGCTTCATTTGAAGGTTTGATCGTAGACAAATTGATCAATCGCCCTTCGGCCTTGGAGACAATTTTTTGCGCGAGAATAAAAATATCCCCATTCTCAGGAGATATTCCCTGTGCAACAACACGGTCAGCGATGATTGCTGCCAGATCGTCTCCAGGTTTGATCAAAGGAAAATGTTCCAGCGATGTAAATTTCAATTCCATAATGATTTTTCTTTTATCGGGGAAGACCCGTGATCTTGATGCCAGCTGCCCGGCCTTCAAATTGTTTATTCAAACCGATCAGAATTGAGGTAAGGCCTTCAACCACAACAGAATTCTCGATCACACCGCCGTCCCAACCCTTCATTCCTGCTTTTTCAACCAAACCTATCACAACTGTCCGCGCAGCTTTTCCGGTACCGCAAACCAGCACATCGCAATCCACTTCTTCATCATTTAGCAAGTGATCATAAGAAATATTCTGAAAAGCGGCCACAACCGGGGTTGCCTCACCCAGAATAGCCTGCGCTTCCTGGGCAGCACTGCCGGCAGAGGGCATCTGAACTTTAGTCACTTTGGGTGGAACCAATGGGACAGTCACATCTACCAAGATCTTTCCAACCAGAGCATCTTTGAGCGCAGTCACCATATCTACATGGGCTGAGAAGGGCACCGTCAAAACGGCCAGATCACACCATCGTGCGGCCGCATCATTTTCCATGCCCTTTACAAATTTGGTAGGGTCTCCGATCTTTTCATTCAATTCATCGGCTGCAGTATTGGCTTTTTCAACCAAACGCGAACCAATAACAACTGATAATCCAGCTTTTGCCCAGCGATACGCCAAGCCTTTTCCTTCTTTACCAGTTCCCCCCAGAACAGCGATCTTCTTAACCTCTACAATTGATTCATCTGTCATGTTTCCTCTAATGTTGGAACTGTTTTTGGTATCGAAGCCATACATCCTTTGACAAGTTGTATGCCTTTCGGAAGATCTCTTCCTTATCCAGTGTCAATAACTGGCGGTCTTTCATTAAGAATTTCCCTGCAACCATGGTTGAAGTCACCATCGAATCTCTGAAACCAAATAAAATCTGCCAGGGCAGGTTCCCGGTGTTCATTTCAGTAAATGGCGTGTAATCCACCAGGATCAGATCTGCCTGGGCACCTTCTTCAATCATACCCACTTTTCCATTCCAGGGGAAGAAATGACTTGCCATCTCTGCATTGTTGTATGCACCCATTTCAATGACTTTTGAACCATTCATCCGTTGAGGATCGCGGTGCCAGAGTTTGTGGGCCAGGTAGCAACTGCGCCACTCATCCCACATGGCATTTGAAAAGCCGTCATTCCCCATGCACACTTTAATTCCCAAACGCAGCAATGATTCAACGTCTGCCATGCCTACGGCGTTGTTCATGTTGGAGCGAGGTTGATGTGTCACCCATGTCTCGGAATCCGCCAGAAGTTCAGCTTCTTTACTATCAATATGCACCCCATGAGCGACAATACTGTTTTTACCCAGCATATTGAACTTTTTAAGACGGTCGATCACTCTTAATCCGCATTTATTCAATGAGTCGTATTCATCTACCGGATGTTCTGCCACATGAACATGAAACCCGTAGGCATCATCGATCGCATCTCGACATTGTGCCAGGGTTTGGTCAGACAAGGTCAGGCTGGCATGCAAACCAAAGGTGGCGTTCAGCCGCCCGTTGAGATTATCTTTTTTAACGGATTCGATCATACGCACATTCTCACGAATCCCGGCAACTGCCTTCTCTTGCCCTCCACGATCCGTCACTTCGTAACACAGGACTGCGCGCAGCCCGCTCTCATTCACAGCATCTGCGATCGTTGAAAGCGAACCTTCTATTGCATTTGGGGAAGCGTGATGATCAAATAATGTAGTATTGCCATGTTCGATTGAGTCAATGAGGCAAACCAGGGCGGAGTATTTGGAATCATCGAGAGAAAGTGACTGATCCAAAGGCCACCACAATTTTTCCAGAATTTCGGGGAAATCTGCAGGGGCAGCACCAGGAATGCCCAGGCCTCTTGAGAAGGCACCATAAAAATGGGTGTGGGCACAGATCAAGCCAGGCATTAACAACTGCCCTCTTGCATCAATTTTTTCTTCGTTTGGAAAGATATTGACCAGATCGGATTGAAGCCCTACCCTCTCGATCTTTGAACCACGAACGAGAACGGCATGATCTTCCAGGATCTGATTTGGTGTTCCCCAGGTGACGATTCGACAATTGGTAATGAGCATTTTCAATACCTCTAGATGGAATGGGTAACCATAAAAGTATTGTAGCATAAAGGGATTTAATAATTAAGGAAGGCCGATTTTACTCAACCTTTAAAATCGCATATAATCAAGATATTAAAATTAGGAGAAATAAATTGGATACACGAAAAGCGTCTATCGAATTTGCTCATAAGAATCAATCCAGGTTTTTGGATGAATTAAAGAAATTTGCCAGTATTCCATCCATTTCGACTGATCCTGAACGTGCAAAAAATGTTCAGCAGGCTGCTGAGTTCATCGTCAAAAAGTTGGAATCTCTAGGGGTTGAAAAAGTAAAGATCAACCCAACCAAACTTCACCCCATTGTCACAGGTGAATACCTCAAAGCAGGACCTGACCAACCAACCATCTTGGTCTATGGACATTATGATGTTCAACCCGTTGACCCGATTGAGTTGTGGAATGCCGACCCGTTTGAACCCGTTGAAAATGGAGATCTTCTTGTCGGGCGTGGTACCTCCGATATGAAAGGTCAGCTTTGGGCTTCACTGTCTGCCATTGAATCAATCCTGGCCACTGGTGATTTTCCGGTGAACCTGAAGTTCGTCTTTGAAGGCGAAGAAGAAATCGGCTCCCTGAACTTCCCCCAGTTTGTTGAAGAACACCAGGATCTGCTGAGTTCAACCGTCTGTCTGAACCCCGATGCCGGTATGTTGAACGCCAACACGCCTTCGATCGTGTACGGTCTGCGCGGATTAGCCTACTTTGAATTGCGTCTGACTGGCCCCAACAAAGACCTGCATTCCGGCTCGTACGGTGGCGTGGTCGATAACCCTGCTAAAGTTTTAGCAGAATTGATCGCAAAAATGCACGATTCCAAGGGTCGCGTCACCCTGCCAGGTTTTTATGATAAAGTACGCAGCCTCTCCGCGGAGGAGCGTGCCGAATTGGCTCGCTTGAACGTGACAGACCAGCTTTATAAAGATCAGACAGGTGTTTCTGAACTTTGGGGCGAAGAAGGTTACACCAGCGTTGAACGCACCGGTGCCCGCCCCACCCTCGAGATCAACGGTATTCTCAGCGGATTCACAGGCGAAGGCGCCAAGACCATCATCCCAGCATGGGCAATGGCAAAGATCTCCACCCGTCTGGTGCCTGACCAGGATCCCAATGAGGTCCACGCTCAGATGAAAGAATTCTTGAGCAAAAACGTGCCCTCTAGCGTTCGCTGGGAACTTAAGCTGCTCAGCGGTGGCCGGCCTAGCATTTCAGATATCAAATCCCGAGAGTCAAAAGCGCTTGCTGATGCTCTCGAAACCGTTTGGGGACAAAAACCCATTTATAAACGTGAAGGTGGCAGCATTTCCGTCGTAGCTGATCTGCAGCAAACTCTGGGAGTTGAATCAGTGCTCACCGGTTTTGGTTTGCCAGATGACAATATGCACTCTCCCAATGAACATCTTCACCTGCCCACCTGGAAAAAAGGCATTGATGCCCTGATCCACTTCTTCTTCAACGCTCATAAAGGCGAATTATAGGTAAAGATGAGTACAAACAAATTAAAACTTCCCTCTTATGGCGGTCAGGCCCTGATCGAAGGGGTTCTGATGCGAGGTTCAAACTATGTTTCAGCCGCCATGAGAGCACCTGATGGCTCCATTGTCATCGAAAGCGAAAAACTTACAGGTATCTACAAATCTAAGATAACCAAAATTCCCTTTTTACGGGGTTTGGTGATCCTCTGGGATTCTATTGGTCTGGGCACCAAGTATCTTACCGTCTCCGCCAATGTTCAAACAGGCGAAGAGGAGAAGATTGATGGCCCAGCTATGGGATTGACACTTCTTTTGTCATTTGCGATCGCGATCGGCGTTTTCTTTGTTGCACCTGCTGCGGTTGTTCACCTTTTTGAAAATTGGCTGCACATCTCTCCCTTTTGGGGAAATGTGATTGAAGGGCTCATCCGATTGGTCTTGATCATTGGCTACATGTGGGGGATCGGTAAGATGCCTGATATTCATCGGGTCTTCTCTTATCATGGTGCAGAACACAAGACCATCAATGCCTTTGAAAAAGGAGTTGAACTCACCCCTGAAAATGTGGCAAAGGAATCCCTTCATCATCCCCGTTGCGGAACCGGTTTTGTTCTGATCCTGGTGATCTTTTCCATTATCCTGTTTGCCTTACTTGGCCCCATGACCATTCTATGGCGTCTACTCAGCCGGGTGGTTTTGTTACCTGTATTGGTGATGCTTGCATACGAATATATGCGACTCATTGCCAATCACCTGGATAACCCCATTGCAAAGATCCTGGCGAAACCCAACATGGCCATGCAACGTTTGACCACTGTTGAGCCGACCCTGGAAATGTTGGAAGTAGCCATTGCCGCTTTCAATTCAATGTACGAACAGGAACACCAAACTTCGCCGTCCGCTTAATTATCATGAAGTCCTGGCAATCGTTCATTCTTGGAATATTGGTGGGGTTGGTTGTGAGTGCTGTTGGTTTTTTGCTTTTGCAGAGACCGAAAGACCAACCGCTGGTTTTGTTACGATCAACCCCCACTATCCAGGAGGATCAGAAGGATAACGCCAAAGCAAACTTATTGAATCTGAATACTGCGGATCTGAAAGAACTGGACACGCTTCCAGGGATTGGCCAAGAGAAAGCCCAAAGCATTATCGACTTTCGCACCAAGTATGGGCCATTCCGCTCCAAAGAAGATCTTTTATATGTTCCCGGAATCGGGCAATCGTTGTACGATCAAATACAAGATGAAGTTTTTGTTGACTAATGAACATGGAGTAATAAATGGATGCATCTTTGAAAGTCAAATTGAATGATCTTTTGCACGAATCAATGAAAGCAAAAGATGATGTAACCAAAGATACTGTTCGCCTGGTACTCACCAGCCTGAAGTTAGCAGAAGTGGAGAAAAAGCAAGAAATGGATGATGCCGGCATTCTGGCCTTGATCCAAAAAGAGATCAAATCTCGGCACGAAGCTATTTCGGACTTCAAAAAGGGAAACCGTGCTGATCTTGTCTCCCGCGCAGAGGCTGAGATCAAAGTACTGGAACAATTCTTACCCAAACAACTTTCAGATGATGAATTAAAAGCAATCATCATTACTGCAGTCGCTGAGGTGGGTGCTGCTTCAATGTCTGACATGGGTAAAGTAATGAAAGTAGTCATCCCCAAAGTCCAGGGTCAGGCCTCCTCCGACCGCATCAGTGCCTTTGTTAAAGAGTTACTTGCCAAGTAAAGTGACCACACTCTTGCGAAATCCATTTAAATCGAAAGCATCGCGCACATTTTATCGCACGACGCTTTTGACCATTTCCATATTGCTTTCTTTTGCTGCGCTTATTCTTCCCCTGGCATTAAGACCAAGTGAATATCTCATCAAGACAGGTGCAGTGGCTGGGTATGACATCACCGCACCATATTCAGCTCAATTCAACAGTGAGGTCCTTACCGAGCAAGCCAGAAAAAATGCAGCAGCAGCTGTCAGCCCTGTTTATCTTCCATCAAATCCATCCATTACACGCACTCAAATTGATAATTTACACATAGTCCTTAACTTCATTTCTTCAGTGCGGTCGGATTCAATTGCCAGCCTTGACCAGAAAATTCAGGACCTTGGCAATCTAAAGACAGTAATTCTTAGTGAAAGCACCGCTAATCTACTCCTTCAGCTATCAGATACTCGCTGGGAATCAATTCAACAAGAAAGCATCTTGATCCTTGAACAGATCATGCGCAAGAATATCCGCGATTATCAGATCACGGAAAACAAATCGGCGGTTCCAAACCTTATCGACCTAACATTCACAGAAGAAGAAGCTTCCGCAATTGAAGATTTGGTCGATCCCTTTATTGTGGCTAATAGTCTTTATTCTGAAGAACAGACCAAACAAGCCCAGGATCAAGCAGCCAGCACCGTAAAGGATATTCCTACTTCCTATATCGAAGGTCAGGCCATTGTTCTTCGTGGACAGATCATTTCGCCTGAACAATTTGAAGCATTACAGTTCTTTGGCTTCATCAAGCCAGAAAACCGGTTGAAAGAACTATTTGCCACTGCTTTGCTGGTATTGCTTCTTTCAGGTTTTGTGGTCATTTATTTCACTCGGCGACGAATTTCGCTAATTGATGATCTGCGTAGCCTTTCGCTTATCTCCATCTCGTTTCTGATCTTCCTTTTTGCTGCCAGGGCGGTGATTCCAAACCGCACAATCCTGCCGTATTTGTTCCCAATTCCAGCCTTCGCGCTTATTCTGGCTACTCTCTTCAATCTTGAAACGGCCATTATCTTCTCGCTGGTCTTAAGTATTACAGCTGCTTTTGGGCTTTCAAACTCCTCTGAGCTTACGATCTTCTACATGATCACCAGCCTAATTGGCGCTTTATTGCTTGGCAAAGGCAAACGCGTTTCGGCTTTTTTCTGGGCAGGTATTTGGCTGGCGATTGCCGGTTCCATGATTATCCTATCTTTCCGGTTGATCGATAATTCCACAGATTGGGTTGGTATTTTTACTCTCATAGGTGTTGCCTTCTTAAATGGTATATCCAGCGCCAGTCTAGCCCTTCTGATCCAGTACATTGCCTCACAACTTTTAGGCATAGCGACCCCTTTGCATTTGCTTGAGATCTCGCGCCCGGATCACCCTTTATTACAATACATTCTCATCAACGCCCCTGGAACCTATCAACACTCATTACAGGTTTCCAATCTGGCCGAACAGGCAGCCAAAGCCATTGGCGCTGATCAGTTGGTTACTCGTGTGGGTGCCCTGTTCCATGATTGCGGCAAAGCCGTTAACGCGCCGTTTTTTGTTGAAAATCAATTACCGGGAAAATTAGACTCTCACGATAATATGGATCCTGCTTTGGCTGCTCAAACCATCATTAACCATGTTGAAGATGGTGTAAAACTGGCCAATAAATATCACCTTCCACCACGTCTGATCGATTTCATTCGTGAACATCACGGAACCGCCGTTACTCGCTATCAGTATTGCCGTGCCCTGGAAGGCAAAAACAATGACAGTTCAAAATTGGACCTTTCCCAATTTCGATACCCGGGACCGCGTCCACGCTCACGAGAGACGGCCATTTTGATGTTGGCAGATGGCGCTGAAGCCCGTGCTCGGGCTGAATTGCCCGCCACCGATGCCGACTTGCATGAATTGATCAAAAAAGTGATCGATAAATGTATCAATGAAGGCCAACTGGCTGATTCCACCCTGACATTACGCGACCTTTCTACGATCGAAGAGGTGTTCTTTACCACTTTACAAAACACACACCATCCGCGCCTCAAGTATCCTGAACCACAACCGACTGCGGCAAAGAATTAGGTATTAAATGATAACTGTTCAATTTGAAAAAAAGAAACGCTCCAAAGAGATCGAAGCCTGTATCCAGAAAGCTTCCTCCATCACGCTCAATGCTCAAACGGGTGAGATCACCTTTATCGTCTGCGACGATGAATTTATTCACCTCTACAACAAAGAATACCGCGGTGTGGATAAATCGACGGATGTGCTCTCTTTCCCCTCAGATGAGATTGACCCTGAATCGAATGAACGCTACTTGGGAGATATCCTGATCTCGTTGGATCACGCTCAAACCCAGGCAGATGAAGCGAACCATCCTCTGCTTGAAGAAGTTGCCATGTTAGCTGTGCATGGCACCCTCCATTTACTGGGTTATGACCACTCCACCGCAGAAGAAAAAACGGAAATGTGGCAATTGCAGAAAGAATCACTGGCGAAAATGGGCATCGTGATGGATACCTTCTCTGGGGACACAGACGAGAATGCAGCCTAGACAAACCCTTTTGCAAGCGTTTAAGAACGCCTTTCACGGCCTCAAGTTTGTGGTGACCACTCAGCGAAATGCTCAAATTCATTTTGTCATCACACTTCTTGTGATCATTGCCGGTTTGCTTTTTTCTGTCTCAACAACTGAATGGATTGCTCTGGTCTTTGCTATTGGTTTTGTTTGGGCTACTGAGAGCCTGAACACTGCCATTGAAAAGCTCACCGATCTTGCATCACCTGGGTACCATACCCTGGCCAAATATGCCAAAGATTGTGCTGCAGCAGCGGTTCTAATCTCTGCAGTAACAGCGGTTGTGATCGGGGCATTGATCTTTATCCCCTACTTGTTACACTTTTTCAATATCAGTTAAGAGGAAGATATGAGCCATTTTGATTTTGGAACTGTCGGATCCCCAATTTCTACCCCAAAGAAGCCTGGCGGTAGTGTAGGAGCAATCCAGACGTTGGCTTCATTACGCCTTTTTGCATTTGAGTTGGGCTGGGTTCAGTCTGTGCGTGTGAGCGAAGAAACATGCGCACTCATCAAAAACGAAGCAGAAGCACAAAAAGTTCATTTGAGTGTGCATGCGCCATACTTCATCAATTTGAATGCCAATGATGATGAATGGCCAAAATCTCGTCAACGATTAATGGACGCAGCTCATTACGGCAATCTTGCCGGCGCAACAGACATAATCTTTCATCCTGGGTCATACTTTGAACAACCGGCGGCTGATGTTCTAAAGATAGCCATTCCAAGATTGCGAGAATGCGTCTCTGAATTACGTCAAAATGGTAACCCCGTCACCCTGCGACCAGAAACGATGGGCAAAGCTGCCATGCTCGGTTCACTTGAAGATACTCTTATCATGAGTACAGAAATTCCAGGAGTACTCCCCTGCCTGGATTTTGCCCATTTGCACGCCCGTCCTGGTGATGGCAGCATGAATTCGAAAGAAGAATGGCAGAATGCTTTAGCTTTGTATGAAAAATATTTGGGCAAAGAATCGCTACACGCAATTCACATTCATTTAAGTGGCATTGAATACTCCCCAAAAGGCGAGAAGAATCATCTGCCCCTGCGCGAGTCCGATCTGAAGATTAACGACCTGCTTAAAACACTAAAGGATGCAGGTTGTAGTGGCCGCATCCTTTGTGAAAGTCCAGTAATGGAAGAGGATTCCCTTTACATGAAATCTCTGTGGGAATCCTTCTAGATTATAAATATTCTCGTAAATTGTGTTCAACTGCGTATGCAGCCGCTTCAGCACGATTGCTGACGCCCAATTTTGATAAAATACTGCTCACATAGTTTCTGACGGTTCCCTCGCCAAGGTATAGCGCCTTGGCGATTTCTCTATTGGTTCGTCCTTCAGAAACAGATAACAAAACATGCTTTTCTTGTTGGCTCAAATTGGCAAACGCAGAAGCTTCTTCTTCTTTAACCGCTCGGCGGACTTCCTGGAATACCCGCTGCGTCACCGCTGAATCTAACATCGCCTCGCCCCGGCCAACTGATTCAATGGCTTTGATGAGGTCCTCTCCGCCGATCTGTTTGAGCACATAGCCAGAGGCACCTGCTCGAATAGCCGAAAAGAGCATTTCATCCTCAGCGTACGAAGTAAGCATAATTACCTTTACTGCTGAGTTTTCTTTGGTTATTGCTTCACATGCTTCGATTCCGGAAGTTCCTGGCAACCGAATATCCATCAAGATCACGTCCGGTTTGATCCTGGCTGCCAGCTCGATCGCTTCTTTGGCAGTTCCTGCTTCACCTACTACTTCAAACTGTGGATGACGTTCCAGTAATGCGCGTAATCCAAGTCGAACAACCTCATGGTCATCCACTAATACGATTCGTTGCTTTGGCATCATCTTCCGTCCTTTGTCAGACAACAGGGTAATACCATTATGCGCTGATAAGATTAATATTTCTTTAGAGAGCGAGGTCTAAAGATACAGGGCAATGATCAGATCCCATCACCTGGTCGTGGATCGTCACATCCTTCACTTTTGGCAT
>CAZWKK010000001.1:0-2586 GCA_964634855.1 uncultured Anaerolinea sp. | reverse complement strand
CGCCCTTCAACGTCAAATTCATCTACGCCCAACCCTTTCTTATGGTCCAGAAGGTTTTTGCGCAGATAGGTTGCCACACCACTATATCCAGGTCGTTCGGCTGAGTTCCAGATGGCAGAATAACCAGGAATATTGAGTTCCTCTTCCTTCAACTGCTCTGGTTTGGCCTTTATTTCCTGCAAACAAAGGATATCGGGATCAAGCAGCTTAACTGATTCTTTAAAATCCTTCTTTAGGACTGCCCGATAACCATTCACGTTCCAGGTAACGATTCGCATAAGGTTTCCTTCCTCGCTGTGGTAAACTTGTAATTTGGTGAATATGAATACAGTTCAGATAACAAACAATAATCATCCAGAAATCAAGATTGCCGTAAATTGGTGTTCCTCTTTCCTCTCCAAATTCAAAGGATTGATGCTCGTTCCCTCTTTGGAGAAGAATACTGGAATAATTTTAGTCGAAAATAGCGAAAGCAAGCTCAATACATCCATTCACATGCTCTTTATGAAATTCGACATTGCCACCATCTGGATCAATTCAGATAAGAAAGTGGTGGATGTTCAACTGGCCAAGAAATGGCATTTAAGCTATTTTCCTAAATCACCTGCTCAATATGTGCTCGAAACCCATATCGACCACTTACAAGATTTTCATATAGGCGATCAACTTTCCTTCTCAAATGAAAAATAAGATCTTCGTTTTTCTCATTGTTTGCGCTTTGATCGGATCAATTTTCCAACCTGTCAAAGCACAGGACCAAACAGATTACCCTGTTTATGAGGTACAACCCGGTGATACCTTAACGGGTATCGCTGAGAAATTTGACGTTAATCTAAATGACCTGGTAAACATAAACGGTATTTCCGATTCAAACAGCCTGAATGTGGGCATGCAATTGCTGATCCCTGGTGTTCAGGGACTGCATGGCATCATCACCACAACTCCGGTGCAATTAGGGGAAAACCTGAAAGCCCTTACACTACGCTACAAAATTGACCAGTCCTTGTTGATGAAACTCAATCACATCACCAGTCCTGGTGAGATCTATGCCGGCTCCAATTTGATATTGCCACAAGACAACCCTGATACTGCCCCGGCACCGATCGCAAAATATAACAACGGTACCACCTTACTCGAAACCGCTGCTCGTAATAGTACGACTACCTGGAACCTCCTAGATCAGAATGAATATACCAACCAATTCCAGATCTTGCCCGGAGATATGATCTACGCTAGCGGAATTGAAAACGCGAATAAGATCAGCGCAATCGATCCCAAACTGAACGATGTGTCCATTTCTCCCTTACCTTTGGTACAGGGTCAAACCTTTGAGATCACTGTAGATTCTCCACAACCGGTTAATTTGACTGGGACGCTAAATGGCTCAACATTGCACTTCTTTTCAATTGGCGAGAACAAACAGGTAGCTTTACAGGGAATCTATGGCATGGCCGAACCTGGTCTAGCCCCCTTTGCTCTCTCAGGTAAATATGCAGATGGAACAGAATTTTCTTTTTCCCAATCTGTTCTGCTCTTAAGTGGAAACTACCCTGAAGATGAACCATTAACTGTTGATCCATCCACCATTGACCCTGCAGTTACCCAACCAGAAATGGATTTTGTCACCAATTTAGTTGCCCCTGCGAACCCCGAAAAGCTCTGGGAGGGTATGTGGCATAGTCCCGCTTACTACCAGGAATACAATTCGCTCTTTGGTGATCGCCGTAGTTACAATGATGGCGCTTTACTAAGCTTTCACTCAGGCCTCGATTTTGCTGGTGGCATGGGGCTGCCCATCGTTGCCCCTGCAGATGGCGTGGTCGTCTTTGCTGGACCTCTTACCATCCGCGGCAATGCCACCTTCATCGATCATGGATGGGGTGTTTATAGCGCTTATTTCCATCAATCTGAGATCGAAGTCAAAACGGGTGACAAAGTCACTGCTGGCCAGGAAATTGGTAAAGTGGGCAATACAGGCCGGGTAAACGAAGCGGGCGCTTATGAAGGCGCAGGCGCCCATCTCCATTGGGAGATCTGGGTCAATGGCATTCAGGTGGATCCTTTGCAATGGCTAAACAATCAGTATCCCTGATAAAAGCAAGTCAACCTAAGGTATAATACGTTAATCCTACAAATACGGTGAAATTCGCATGGCATTAAGTCAAGATTTCTGGCAATCAGTTTCATTTAGCTCCAAAGATGTTGAAAGTCTTTATAATCATCTACTTGAGATCGAAACCCCCTTATCTATTCAAGAATTGACCACTTTCCTGGTATCAAAAAAGATATCAGAAGAGAAAAACCGTGTGCTTCAGAGTATTAAGTCTGAAGGCAAGCAATATCTACCCAGGGAAAAATACCAAAAGGGTGAAACGCTGGTATTCCCTCAACGCGCCTTCCAAAAAGGCAAAGTGACTGATGTCCGACCGGGAAACAACCCTGAATGCCCGGATCTTGAAGTAATTACCGTTGAATTCTCTCCCACTGATCAGGCTGATTTTGCCAGTAATTTAGCTGACCATAAACTTAATGACTTTAATCCCATTGATGAATCTGACAATAATCTCAATCCCTCCTGGGTGATCG